>CALCNF010000325.1 GCA_937897815.1 uncultured Pseudomonadota bacterium
ACGCACTTGAGGGCGCACTTGAGGACGCACTTGAGGACGCACTTGAGGACGCACTTGAGGACCCGCCTGCGGGCTCACCTGAGGCCGAAGCCGAGGACCCGCCTGAGGAGGACGAGGCGCCTCCACCGCCGCTGTCGGCAACCGCAGAGTCGGCCGGCGCTTCCAGCGCCGACGCCTCACAGCTGCCTCCGCTTGTCAGGGCAGCGATGCACTTCACGAGGGCCACGACTTCTTCCGGCACCTCAGTAAGGGCTGCCACAGCGCCCTCCAGGAGCTCGAGCTTTTTGGGCAAGTGTAGGGCCTGAGGACCCGCGTACTGGCTCGGAGCCTTGGTGATCATCGCCTGGCCGCTGCTCACCATGTTGACGGCCTTGTCGGGCAGGGAGCCCAAGGACTCACCGATGGTGGCGAGGCGCTCTGCTCCGTTGGCCATGAACGCGCCAGGATCGGATTGAGCCTCCTGCTGAAGGGCCGCGATCTGTTCCCGCGCCGTCGTGAGCGAGTCCTTGATCCCCATGGCGTTGGTGTGGAAGCGGTCGATATCGTCCGGCTTGTATGCCGGCGCAAAGGACGAGAGCTGACCACACCCGGAGGTGCCGAACAGCGCAATCAATGCGAGAAGGACCGGGAGTCGTCGGGCGACGAGCATGCCCCGCGTGGTCGTTGGCGGGAAGACGAGGGACTTCAGCTTCATCATCTCGGGAATCCTCGTGAGAGAGGCAAGGGAAGAGGGGCGGAGAGAACACGGCACCACGCGGGACTTAAAAGCGTTCAGCGTCATGCGTACGGTCATCTTGAGAACCCCGTTCGGATTCATGGGTGAGCGCCTCTTGCTCTGTGGACCCGCGGGGAGGGTCACGGGATGGAACGCATGAGGGTAGCACCTGCGCGCGCGCCTGTCAGCGCGACGGCCGGTGCCCGTACGCGTGTGCGGCTCGACGCCGCCGGCCCATCAACCCAGACGCTCGCCCAGCAGCTCACGAACCAGCTGCGGATTCGCCTTCCCTCCAGTCTCCTGCATGATGCGCCCCATGAAGAAGCCCAGGAGGCGTTTCTCTCCGCCGCGATAGCGCTCAAGCTCGTCCGTGGACGACTCGAGGACGCGCTCTACAGCGGCGACCAGCGCGTCTCGATCGCTGACCTGAGCCAAGCCGAGCTCCGCGATGAGATCCTGGGGACTCCCGCCGCGGCTCACCATGGCCTCCAGCACGGACTTGCCGGCTGTCCTGGAGATGGTGCCGTCATCGACAAGGTTGACGAGATCACCGAACGCCTTGGGCGCGAAGGGCAGCTCGCTGAGGACGCGACCCTTGGCCTCCCTCAAGAGCTCATTGATCACCCAGGAGGCGACGGACTTGGCGTCGGCCTCTGCGTCGGCGCAGGCCGCGTCGTAGAACCCCGCGAGGGGCAGCTCCGAGCTCAGGAGGCCTGCCTGCTCGTGGGTCAGGCCGATCTGGTCCTTGTAGAGCTCGTACCGCGCGGCCAGCTCCGGGTTGTTGTCCCGAGCGACCTGTCGCACGTCGATCCGGGTCGCCGCCTCGGTGCGCGCTCCCTGCTCCCGACGCTTACGCGGACGAGGCGCAGGGCTCGGAGGGGCCTCGACGGCCTGGGTCTGTCGAGCCCAGGCGTCCTTGAGGGTGATGATGCGGTTGAAGACCGGGGCATCGGACGTCGAGAGCTTGGGGTCGACGAAGAAGTAGCCGTTTCGCTCAAACTGGAAGCGCTCTCCCGCTGCAGCGGAGCCCAGGCTCGGCTCAACCCGGGCGCCCTTGAGCACCACGAGAGAGGTGGGATTGAGATGGGTCTTGAAGTCCACCTCGGGATCACCGTCGGGCGAGATCACATCGAAGAGGCGGTCATACAGACGCACCTCGGCGGGCTTCGAGGTCTCAGCGCACACCCAGTGAATCGTGCCTCGCACCTTACGGCCGTCGGGCGTCGTTCCACCGCGGGTCGCCGGGTCATAGGAGCAATGAAGCTCGACCACCTCGCCGGTCACCGGGTCCGTGATCACCTCCTCACAGCGAATCACGTAGGCGTAACGCAGGCGCACCTCGGCGCCAGGGGCCAACCGGTACCACCCCTTCTCAGGCTCCATGGCGAAGTCGGAGCGCTCCACGTAGAGCTCGCGGGAGAACGTGACCTCTCGGGTGCCCTCCTTGGGCACGTCATGGGGCCAGTCGTTCGCGGTGAGGGTGTCGCGCTGGTCTTCGGGGTAGTTCGTCAGGACGATCTTCAGAGGATCGAGCACGGCCATCGCCCGCGGCGCCTCGTGGTTCAGGTCATCGCGAATGCAGTACTCAAGCTTGCCGATGTCGACGGTGCTGTTGTGCTTGGAGACGCCGATGAGATCGCAGAAGGTCCGGATCGCCTCCGGCCGAATACCCCGACGGCGCAGGCCGGCGATGGTGGGCATGCGTGGGTCGTCCCATCCCTCAACGTGCTCCTCTTCGACCAACTGGAGGAGCTTTCGCTTGCTCATGACCGTGTAGTCGAGGCCCAGGCGGGCGAACTCGTACTGACGCGGACGGCTGGGCGTCGGCCCATTGTCGAGCACCCAGTCGTAGAACTCCCGGTTGCTCTCGAACTCGAGGGTGCAGATGGAGTGCGTGATGTCCTCAATCGCGTCCTCAAGGCAGTGGGCGAAGTCGTACATCGGGTAGATGCACCAGTCGTCACCCGTCCGGTGATGATGAGCGTGCTTGATTCGGTAGATCGGCGGATCGCGCATGATCATGTTCGGGTGGGCCATGTCGATCTTGGCCCTCAGGACGTGCTCGCCGTCGCCAAACTCGCCTGCGCGCATCCGAGCGAAGAGGTCGAGGTTCTCCTCGACGCTTCGCGTTCGATATGGGCTGTCGCGCCCGGGCTCATCGAAGCGTCCCCGGTACTCACGGAGCGTCTCCACATCGAGGCTATCGACGTACGCGAGTCCCTTCTGGATCAGCGCGACCGCGTAGTCATACATCTGCTCGAAGTAGTCGCTCGCGAACTTCGGCTCTCCCGGCCAGTCAAAGCCGAGCCACTTCACGTCCGCGGCGATCGAGTCCACGTACTCCTGGTCTTCCTTCACCGGGTTGGTGTCGTCGAAGCGCAGGTTGCACGATCCCTTGTAGTCGAGGGCCAGGCCGAAGTTCAGGCAGATGGACTTGGCGTGTCCGATGTGCAGATAGCCGTTGGGCTCCGGCGGAAAGCGCGTCGCGACGCGCCCCCCATGGGTGTCGGCCTCGAGGTCGGCGTCGATGATCTCTCGGATGAAATTTGAGCGGCGCTCGGCGTCGTTCTCGGCCACGGATCAGCTCCCTGGGTGGTCCAGTCGCGGGCAGCCTAGCAGAGAGATCCCACACGGACTACGTCCTTGTGCCGGGGGCGCGATTCGCTCAGCCGCAGGCCGCCTGCCAGTCTGGATCGTCCGCGCAGTCGACCGCGCAGATGCAGTTGGCCTTCTCGAAACCGTCGCAGATCTCATCGGGACACTTGGGGTGGTTTCCACCGCCGCCTCCTGGCCCGCCTCCGCCCGGTCCACCGCCGCCTGGCCCGCCGCCGCACGAGCCCGAACCATCATCCGAGGACGGCGCCAGACCGTCGAGCTGGTCAGCGATGGCCTCGGAGCGCTCGGCGATGAAGGGCTTGAGTCCGATGGCGCCGCCGACGTCCTGGCTCAGGTTCTGCTCAAACTGAGCCGTCGAGAAGAACTTGGTCGTGTCCGCTTCGACCGTCGGGCGAATCAGGTCAGCGGCCTCATCGATCCACGCGTTCATCACCTCGGGGCGGAAGGGCCCCGCGATGAGCTCGCCGAGGAGCTCGTGGTAGCGCGCCCGATGTTCCTCCATGGCGAGGACCCGGGCTACGAGCGGCTTC
>CALCNF010000326.1 GCA_937897815.1 uncultured Pseudomonadota bacterium
CGGCCGCTGAGCCTGAGCCCGAGCCCGAGCCCGAGCCTGAGCCTGAGCCTGAGCCTGAGCCTGAGCCCGAGCCCGAGCCCGAGCCTGAGCCGGAGCCAGAGCCGGAGCCTGAGCCCGCTGCCGAGGAACACCCCCGCGCGACCAGCCGCGACATCACCGCGATCACGCAAGAGATCCGGATGGTCTCGGAGAAGAAGAGCGGCAAAGGGAAGAAAAAGAAGGGTTCACGAAGCGGCTCGACGAAGGGGCGAGGGCCTCGCACGGCGGCCGATCGAACGGCCACGACCAAGCAGCTGGACGAGGGTCTGGCCGCCCAAGCCCTGGCCAATGAGGCCCTGCCAGAAGAGCGCGATAAGAACTCCCGCACGCGAAGCGGCAGTCAGGACACGACCCGCCTGGACTTCCCGGCCTTCGGCTCAGAGACCAAGCGGCGCTCCGACCAGGCCCAAGGGGATGATGAGGCTCAAATCGACGACGGATGGTTCGTCGAGCGCGACGCCAAGCTCAAGCCAATTGAGCCCACGGAAGATCATTTCACCTACAGCCACAAGCCCCCCTACTTCTGGATCGGCGCCGTCGCCGCTGTCGTGATCTCTTCGGTGCTCGCCTTCATGCTGATCGGTCAGCGGGAAACGAGCCGTGAGGCGAACGTCACGATCCAGCGCGTGGACACCGGCCTGGAGACCGCCGCGGCCAAGCAAGCGCGCGAGACGAAGCTCCGGGCAGAGAAGCTTGAGAACCGAGCTGCGATGCAGGAAGCGATCGTCCGGCACACCCTAAGGGAGCAGTTGGCGCGCCAGGCTGAGCAAGACGAGCTTGAGGCAGAGATCGCGGCCGACCTTCCCAGTGAGGGCGACGACTTCGCGGAGCCTGAGGAGGCGCCGGCTGAGGCCGAAGAGGCCGGGAACGAGGACGGCGCTGAGGCGGAGCCGGAAGCGGAGCCCGCGGGTGAGGACCCCGAGGTCGCCAAGGTGGCCGTCGAGGCGGGAGAGCAGAGCGAGGCGGCGCGCCTGGATGCCGAAGCGAAGGCGGCAGCGGCGGCAGCGGCGGCGGCTCAAGCCCGCGCCCAGGAGGCTGCGGCGGCGGCTGAGAAGGCTGAAGCCGATCGACTCGCAGCGGAGCAAGCCAAAGCAGAGAAGGTCGCGGCTGAGAAGGCGGCGGCTGAGAAGGTCGCGGCTCAGGAGGCGGCGGCTGAGAAGGCTGAAGCCAAGAAGGCCAAGCCCAAGAAGCTCACGGCAGCGGAGCGCGCCGAACGGACCCGACGCTTTGAGGAGCGAAAGAAGAAGGTCGCTGAGGCCAAGGCGGCCAAGGCGGCCAAGCGTGCAGCTCGCAAGGCGGCTCGTGCTGAGGAGGCCAAGGCAGCTAAGGCAGCCAAGGCAGCCAAGAAGGCAGCCAAGAAGGCAGCCAAGAAGACCGCTAAGTCGAAAGCGAAGCCCGCTGGAGATCCCATCGCGGAGAGCAAGAAGCTGATGGGCCAGGGCGTAAAGGCCTACAAGGCGGGTAACTACTCCGACGCCGCGAAGTACTTCCGGAGGGCGCGCGCCAAGGACGGTAGCAACGCCGTTGCCGCTCGCTACCTGAAGATGGCGGAGAGCAAGCTCGGTAAATAGCTGAGCATTGGCAGCGCTTCGCGTTGCTCCTCAGCTTAGATGCCGGACGCTCTTGGGATGACGAGGGTGAACGTGGTGCCCTCACCCACACGGCTCGCGACGTCCATGGAGCCGCCGCACGTCTGAATGATCCCGTAGCAGACGGCGAGACCCAGGCCTGTTCCCTGGCCAGGGTCCTTCGTGGTGAAGAAGGGGTCGAAGATCCGGCGCAGGCCCTCGTCGTCGATCCCGTGGCCCTGATCGGCCACCTCGATGATCACCTCGTCTTCTCTGGGGCGAACCGTGACATCGATTCGCTGTCCAGGCTCACTGGCGTCCGCCGCGTTGAAGAGGAGATTGAGCATCACCTGCTCCAAGCGGCCTGTCGAGAGAGCGACAGGCAGCGTGTCCTCAACCCCCTCGCACGCCATCTCCAAATCGCGGAAACGCTTCTGGGGGTCACAGAGCTTCACAGCGGAGCGCACGGCCAGGGTCGCGTCCCCCTCGCCATGGGCATCCTCAGTGGGTCGCGCGAAGTCCAGGAGCTCACGAATGATGCCGCTGATTCGGGTCACAGAGCGCTGCATCTGCTCCACGTATTCGCGACGGGTCTCCTCGGGTAGCCCTTCATCGGCCAGCATCTCCAGATACCCCTGAAGCACCGCCATAGGGTTACCGATCTCGTGGGCTACGCCCGCCGCGAGCTCACCTACGCTGGCCAGCTTCTCGGTGCGTATCAAGCGCTCTTGAGCGGTCTCGATCTCCCGGTTCGCCACCTCCAGCTCCGAGATCTGCCGTTGGATCTTCTGGCGGTCGCTGAGCAGCTGCCCGGTCATCTTTCGGAAGGAACCAAAGAGCTGGCTGAACTCACCGGTCGCCACGCTCTCAGCGATCCCCGACGAGAACTCGCCCCCGCCTACCCGCTCGACCGAACGAATCAGATCGTAGATGGGCTGAACCACGATCCGCCCCAGGAGGACATAACCAAGCAGCATCGCCATCGCCAGGATGACCAGCATGAACAGAACGTAGAGGTTATCGATTCGGTCGACCTCGGCGATCGTGGCCTCGAGGGGCGCGAGCAACGCTACGGCCGCAGGCTTTGAACGTGAAGAGCGCCCCAGACGACTTGGCGCAGAGTCCACCGGGGCCAGGACGACGAGCAAGGGCTCGCCGCTCAGGGACTTGATGAAGCCGTGCCGGGTCTGTCGGTGATAGTACGGCACAAGATCTGCGGGCCTGACCAGCTGGCGGAACGCGGCGCGCTGAGCTGGTGCGTCCGCCATCGGGTCAAGGTCGGGACCCAGCAGAAAGAGGTGGTCGGGCTCCACGAGGGGGCGCACCCGCGCGAGCGTCTCCGCCAGCGCCAGCCCCTCCGCTCGGACGCCCATGAAGCGCTCGGCGGCCAGGGCCGTGATGTTCCTCGCCTGCTGCACACGCGCCTCCGTGATGGCTCCCCTCGTCACGTTCGAAGTGGCGATGTAGGAAGCCAGGAGTCCGAAGCCCAGGACCGCAGTCAGGGTGAGGAGGATCTGGGTACGAATGCTCCAACGCATGACTTGATGATCACCCGATTGCGGTCAAATTGGCGAGCAATCGACTCCATTCTTCTCGGAACAGGAGGGCCTCGATGGCCGCGAGGGCCAGGAAAGGGCCAAAGGGAACGGCCAGCTGACCGACCGCCTTGGCCTCTGCAGGCGCGCTCTCAGCGCCCTCATCATCCGCCTCCCCTGGCATCGGAGGGAGCTCATCGACCGCGAGCGCCCGACCCACGATCAAGGTCACCAGGATGCCCTGGATGGAGGCCATGAACAGGACCATGGGGAGGGCCTGCCACCCCAACCAGGCTCCGATAGCGCCGAGGAGCTTCCAGTCGCCGCCGCCCATGCCCTCTCGCCCGGTCAGAGCTCCATAGATGACGATGATGGCGACGATGACGCCCGCGCCCGACAGGGCCCCGATCAGCGCGTCCTCCATAGAGACGCCGATCCCATGGCCTGCGGCGTAGGTGACCAGGAGTCCGAGCGGGATGGCCGGCAGGCTCATGACATCCGGGATCACAAAGTAATCGAGATCGATGAACGCGATTGCGATCAAGCCCGCGACGAACACGCTGTAGAGCACAAATGGAATCACGGCGTTCATCAAGAAACCGCCGCTCGCGATGACCTCGGTGGTGGTGAACCCGCCGATGAGGTCATGCCACAGCGCCAAAAACAGGATCCCTGTGAGCAGCTCGATCAGGGGATAGCGGGCGGAGATCTTCACATGGCAGTCTGCGCAGCGCCCCCGAAGCATGAGCCAGCCGAAGACAGGCACGTTGTGCCACAGACGGATTGGAGCCCCGCATGAGGGGCACCGGCTCGCGGGGCGCACCAGAGAGAGCCCGTGCGGCAAGCGATAGATCACGACGTTCAGGAAGGAGCCGATAGAGGAGCCCAGGAGGAAGATCAGCGCGAAGAAGGGCAGGCTCGGATCCATCATCGCACCTGAAGCTCGCCGAGCCGCACCCGGTTGTGCCCGTCATGGCGCACGACCTTCCGATCCCAGTCCTTGATCTTGAGACGCTTGTCCGAGCCCGGCGTAAAGAAGCCCAACCAGATCTCATGGGCGCCCGAGGGGGTCGCCGCCGGGACCTCCACCTCAAAGACGTCCACGACCACATCACCCTTGAGCCAGTGATCGCTCTTGAAGCAGCCTACGCACTTCTTGCCCTCCTCCCCGGTCTTCAGGTTCAGGGGCCAGTGATCGCCGTGGATGCGATTTCCAGACTGGTCGATGTGCAAGAACATCTTGTAGCTCTTTCGGATGTCCTTGAGTGCCTCAAGATAGAACCGCAGCTTGATCTTCTTACCTCGGCCTACGACCTCCTCCTCGAGTCGGTAGCCCAAGACGCGGATCGTGTCCTCGAAGTTTGCCCAGGCCCGGTGCACGCGGCCATCTTTGAGCTCATCAAAGCCCTTCCGGCTCAGGGTGTGGAGCGCAAAGCGGTTTTGCTGCACCTCCTCGCCTTCGAGCCAGGAGGCCGCCAGCAGCACCCGAGCGCTGCGCCCATCCACCACGGGAATGTGGGCGCCACCCGAGATCTTCCGATAGGCATAGTTGATATCGGAGAAGCTCTCGGCGGGAAGCAGCATGTAGGTTCTCTCCGCCTGGAGACCGGTCGCGGTGTGATCCGCCGAGGCCTTGTCGTCGATGGCGTACAGGTTGCGCTCGGCGCGGCCCGCTGAGAAGGCGGGGATCCCTGAGCCTGCGAGCTTCAGCGTCGTCGCCGTGTTCGACTCGATGTCCCAGGTCTTACCCCGAGAGTCCACCAGCACGCGTCCCGCGTGCTCGTCGACCTCCCATGCAGCGGTGGCGTCCTCCAGCTGGCCGGCGAGGACCTTCGTGGCGCTGCCGCGAACCACCTCATGATCCCTACGGCCGTCTTCATCGGCGTCGTTCTTCGGGCTCCAACCTGGCACCGATACGGCCGCGTTCCCCTGCTCTCGCTCGACGCTCAGCCCTGTATCCTGAGCGCCCAGGAGGGCCTTCAGCGCGCTCCCTCGGTCACGCACCTCAGGGATGCCCGCTGTATAGAAGTTGGTGTTCGCGCGACCGCTCGCCGCAAAGGTCCCGTGCCGGAAGATCCGGGGACCGAGCTCTCCGAGTCCCAGGTCCTCGCTCGTCCGATAGGTGTCCATGATGTGCTTCTGGCTCACATGGAAAGCGATGGCGGGCTGGAAGCTCACGAGCAGCCCCACGCTGAACACGACTCCAGCTACGAGGGAGGCGACGACGGCGAGACGACGGTCCTCAATCAGGCGGGCGAAAGCAGCGATGGTGTCCCGATCATCAGAGCGGGTGATCTTGCGGTTCGCGGTCAAGACCACCATGGCGCCGACCAGAGCCCAGGTCAGTCGTGAGCGCGTCAGGAGATACATCAGCGTACTAGGAGCGCTGTCGGGATAGAGGAAAGGCTCCAGAGTGCCCCACCGATCCACCAACGGCGCGAAGATCGCCATCAGGGCCGCGAACACGACCCACGAGCCCAGTCGCGCCCAGCCGCTCACGCTCGCCGTCAGCCGTGGCAGAAGCAGACCCGCGAGGCCAACGCCGACGCAGGCCGTACAGGCGATGCTCAAGCCGTGAACGAGATCCGCATCGCGAGAGAGCCGGGTGCCCAGCCACAGGCCAAGCCAAGCGACCCCAAACAGGGCGCTCTCCCCTGAACCGACGCCCAGGCGCCTGCTCCACCAGACCACGCCGAGGCCTCCCAGCGCGATGGCGAGCATCGCCGGGTGGCCGAGGGTCTCGCCCCAATAACCCGCAGGCCAGGTGACAGAGAGCAGCATCGAGACGCCCAGAGCCAGGGCCCCACCGGCGGCCAACCGTGCGAACAGCATCGGTGCACGGAATGAGACCGTCTCAGGCTCATCGACATCCCAGCGTCGCCACTTCAGGCGGACAAGCCGCCACAGGAGTGCCAGCACGACCAGGGCTATGGCGCCCTGCGCGAGCACCATAACCGGGTCCCCGGATCGGAACACGAAGTCGAGGGGGAAGGAGCGGTGCTCAGTCGCTAGAGCCTTAAAGTCTGCGTGCCGCATGGCGGCCGTGAGCTTGTTGCCCAGACGCACCAGCCAGGTGATCGGGAGCAGAATCAGGGCGGCGGCGAAGGCGAAGGTGTAAGGGCGAGGGCGAGCGAAGAAGGCGACCACGCGGCCCGCGACCTCCATCAATCGCGTTTGATGAACGAATACGATCCCGATGAGCCCCAGGGTGGCGAGTCGAATCCAGGAGGCCAGCTTCACGCCGTCCGGAAAGCGCTGGCCCGCCTTGTCCGCCATCGGGGGATCGAACGCCAGGACATCGACGAGGGGCGCGGGGCTCTTCCCAATTTCACGAAGCAGGACGAAGGCCATCACGACCAGCAGAAAGCCCTCAAACCGGCTCGGCTGGCCGCGACGCCACAGCTGACGAACCCAGGAGGTGATCGCGACGGCGCCGGCCGGCGCGCCCCACCACATGGCGATGTTGAAGTCCTTGAGCATGCCGAGGGCCATCACGGTGGGCACCGTGAACCACAAGACGATGATCAGGGCGGTCCGATCGCCATCTCGGGTGACGCGGCGCACCTGCTCCGCCATGGCCAACACCAGGAAGGGAGACCAGGGAAGGACGCCAAAGCCGAGGCGCTTGATGGCCCAGTCGAAGTTGCGGTCATAAGCGGTCGGGCCGGCCGAGAACAGGCGCTGAGTGAACCTGAACTGACCCGCAAAAGACTCAGGCGGACTGGTGAGCACCCAGATGGCGGCTACCGCCAGGGTGAGCCCGAAGAGCAGCGCTGGAGCCCAGTCCGCTGGCCGGCGATCCCCAGCGATGAGGCTCACTCCCGTCACGAGCACGAAGAGCCCGAGGAGCATGCTGAGCCCCTTGGCCAGGAAGCCGATCACGAGACCGGATAGGAGCAGAGCCCACACCCGCCGCGGCGCGCTCTGCCAATGCGACTCGAGGAGGCCCAGAGAGACCAGGGTCAGCGCAAGAACAGCGCCCGGCTCGCCTACGACCGAGCGCCCATGAAGAAAGAATAGAGGCGTCGTCGCGAGAACAAGGCCACTGAGAAAACCGACACCGCCGCCGAACCGACGACCGAGCGTGAGCACCACCGCGAGCAGGGCGAGAAACGCCAGCAGCGCGCCCGCCAACCGCACGGTGAACTCGGTGCTCCCCAGGGCCCCCGTCAGGATCGCCGAGATGCGGTGCCGCAAAGGCGGAACCGTGAGGGTGACGCCACGATCCTTGAAGCGCGCCACAGACGCGCTGTCGCTCTGAGCCGCGCCGAGAATATCAGTGAGCGCGACCTCGTCCGTGGCGCCGATGACCGCCAATCGCTCTGGGAGCCCTTCGACGTCCGAGCCCAGGGACGCGTCATCAGCCTCGTCCGGCCATGGGCTCAGCTGGAGGCCGAAGGGGCGCACCGCCGCCGCCGCTCCAGCGCGCACCTGCGCGGCCCGAAGGGCGATCCGAGCCTCGGCGACTCCGTCGTTGGCCTCGGGGCTGAGCGCGATGACACGGCCGATCTTCAGGTGACCGAGCCCCTCGTGCAGGTGCTTCCAGGCTCGGTCATAGTCGATTCCCTCTCCCTTCGGAGACAGGCTCAGATCAAGGACGAGCGCCGCCGCCACCTGACTTCGGGCCTTATCGAGCACGCCCCGCACGGTCTTGCTGGCCATCGCGTGGGTCTTGACCTTCCGCACGGGAGTGGGGGCGAACCGAGGCACGGTGCCCGCGACGGCTCCGGCCTTCTGTACGCGGTCGCGCAGCGCCGCGTCCTCTTCGTAGCCGAGGCCGACCAACACTTGTGAGGGTCCCTCAAGATCGCGAGAGACCTGCGCCCGGTCCATCTCCCAGGGCTCCCACAGCCCATCGGATCCCAACCCGACCAGCAGGAGCGCGGCGCCGATCAGCAGGGCGGCGGGCACACCGAACCTACTGAGGATCGGAGGCTGGGTTGGCGTGGGGTCAGACATCTGAATCGCACCTTGGAGACGATGACGAGCGCCACGTTCTATGCCGTGCAGTCGAAGGCTGCAAGCATCGAAAATCACCAGCGCCTCGAGCGCGGGCGTGCGCGGGCGCAGCGCGCAGGACGCACGCGAGACTTGCCCAAGCGCTCCTGAGTGACTATTGGAGGGCTCATGAGCAACGATTCCAAGCCAGAGACCCCGGGCGCGCCCTCCCCTCGCGCGGACCTCGCCACCCTGTTTGACCGCTCCTCCATGCCCGCGGAGATCCGTTCGGCCGGCGGCATGCGAAAGCTGAACTGGATTCTTGGACTCCCAGAGCCCCAGAAGTGGATCCAGGAGTTGGCGGCGAGCGAGTTCTACCTGCTTACGAAGGATATCGGCGCGTCCGATTCCGCCGCGCTCATCGAGCTCGCGAGCACCGAGCAGCTCCAGGGCGTTCAGGACCTGGACATCTGGAGCAAAGATGAGGTTCGGTTCGATCGCTGGATGGGCTGGCTCCACCTGGCCCGCACGGCGAGCGTGGACACGGCGCTCCGCTTTCTCCAGGCCACGGACAGCGAGCTTTACCTGCGGCTGCTGACGTCCCGGATCACGGTTCATGACAAGAACCTCGACCTCGACCAGGTGCCCGACCACCTCCAAGCGCTGCAGACGCCCGACTTTATGTTCTGGGTGACGATCCCTCACGAGGACGCAATCTCCGAGGATCTGCCGATGATCCTGAAGCTGCTCTGGGCCGCGGACACCGACCGGCTCCGTCAGATCTTTCAGGCCGCTCTGTACGAGCTGCCCGCGGAGGTCTCAACCCTCCAGGGCCGACTGAGGGGCGGCCGGCTGCTCGACATGGGCTTCTACCCCCCGGCGGAGGCTCTTGAGGTCTACACCTATGAGGCGCCGCGTCCCGCGCGTGAGCGCGCCCGGGAGGCGCTCAAAGAGGAGACGCTCGCTGCCGTGGGCCCGGCGACCGGCGGCTCTCAGGATCTCGTGCTCACCGACGTGGAGGCCCCGGAGCTCCTGGCCGCCGTGATCTCATCCCTGCAGCCCGATCGGCGCGCCTCCTTCGCGGAGTCCATGAGCGCCCTGGTGGGTAAGGTGTTCATGGCGGAAACCGGAGATCTGTCCCTGACAGCCCACCTACCAGACGCTGGACGCCGAGCGGCGCGACTGACGAACTTGGGGCTGGCCTGGCTGGCCGATGAGTCGGTCGATCGGGGAGCACGCCTGCTGGAGTTTACCGGCGCGGAGCACCTGTTCCGAGTCGGCTACAGCCTCGCCTTTGACCAGGCTCGACGCGCGCGACGCATTCGTCGCCGAGCCGGCGTCGCTCATGGCCTCTCCTTATTCGGCGACCCCACCGACCGGGTCCTTGAGGGCGCGGCCGCAGCCCGGCCCGTGTATTTCGATGGGATTGATGATGAGGGCGGCACCACGTGGCGCGACTTCAGCACCCTGACCGAGGTCTGTAGGGTTGAGGTGATCCTCGACGACTCAGACGCCGTTCTGTCCTTCTTCGAGGACCAGCTGGGCTTCTCGCCCCAGGCGCTCCTTGAGGCGGCCCTGGGAGGACTGAGCGATGATCAGCGCCGCGAGCTCCGCTTGGCGACCCTGTTCCGAACCGGCCTGGTCCAGAGCCTGCTCACCGATGAGTTCGTCTTCCAGCCCCTGAGCCGCACCGAGCTCGCCGCGTTCCTCAAGGTCGGCTACGACCAGCAGGACGGCAATGTGAAGCCCTCTAGCGTCCTCAGCCAGGCGCTCGACGGCCTGGCCAAGCAGATGCCTGAGTCGGTCGAGCGCTGGGCTCGGGGCGCCATGGGTGACCTCGGCCTCGCCCTGGGCCGCGTTCAGGCCTATGACCTCGATCCCCGATACGCCAGCGAGCTGATCCTGGTCTCCGACGAGGACGGCACGAGCCCGAGCGACTCCTGAAACAAGAACAGGCGGCCCGCATCCGCGAGCCGCCTGCCTTGTTTCTTCAAGTCAGATTGCGGTGACCCGCGATCTGCCTTAGCCGAGCTTGCCGATCAGCACGAATGCGATGACGAGCGCGTAGATGACCAGGGACTCGATGAGTGCGAGTCCGAGGATCATCGGCGTGAAGATCTTGTCCGCAGCGCCCGGGTTACGAGCGATGCCGTCGAGGGCCGCCGTAGCCGCCTTTCCCTGACCCATCGAACCACCGAAGGCGGCGATGGCGATGGCCAGACCAGCCGCGAGAGCGATGGCCGACTTGTACGTGAACTCATTGTCTGCAGCGCCCGTGTTTGCGAGGGCGGCGGGCGCCATCACGAGGAAAGACACGAGGGACAGAAACGCAGTGCTAAGCACCTTCTTCATGGAAATAGCTCCTTGGGTTCAGGCTCGGATTACGTAGCCTGGATCAGTCATGGAGATTGAAAAACGATTGGTGGAGGAGACTGAGCGCCGATCCCCCCCGAAGGTCAGTGGGCGCCGGCGTGCGCCTCGTCGTGGTGATGATCATGCTCTTCGACCGCCATCGCGATGTAGACGATGGTCAACAGGGTGAAGACGACTGCCTGAACGATGATCACGATCGTACCGAGCATCATCACCGGCAGCGGGACAAACGGGAGCCCGAAGCCGAGGAAGATGCCGAGGACCATGTGGTCGCCGAACATGTTGCCCATGAGTCGAAGAGCGAGGCTCATGGGGCGGACGCAGTGGCTGATGAGCTCGATGATCAGCATCAGGGGCGCGATCCACCAGATGGGGCCCAACAGATGCTTGAAGTGACCGACAGCTCCCTGCGCCTGAATGCCCCACCAGTTGTAGGCGAGGAAGGCGACGAGGCCGAGGGCGAGCGTGGTGTTCAGGTTGTCGGTCGCCGGCAGCATGCCCGGGATCAGCGCCAACGCGTTCGAGAACAGAATGAACACGAAGAAGGACGCCACCAGGGGGAGGTACTTGTACGCCTTCTCTCGAGGCATCATCCCTTCCATGATGCCGAGCAGGCCCTCCACGATGATGTCGAAGATGGTGAACGCGCTGAGACGGGTCTCAGGAAGCAGGACATCTTCGGGGTTCTTTGCCTTCTTGAACGCGGAGAACGCGAGGCCCAGGCCGAGGATGAGCACCACGAGCGCCATGAAGACATGCGACACGTGGATGTGCTCGTTGCCCTCCAGATAGCTGGGGCCCGCCGCGTGGCGGAAGTTGTCGAGCAGCTTGTGGTCGAGGAGCATCACAAGGGACCAGTGCTCATCGCTCTTCTTCGCGGGCGCCTCGCCCTCCGCCGCGACCGCCGCCGTAGCGTCTGGAGGCGGGAAGACGCTCTCGACCCAGAAGGGGGCCATCGCGAAGGCCACCATCAAGATGGCGAACAACATACCCAGTGGTTTGGAGAAGATCTCTTTCATCGTCTTATCCCTCCGACCCGGTAGGAGACGGGTGGCTGGCGGCGCGAGCAGGACTCAGCGAGCGCCAGAAGAAGGTGATCATGATTGCGGGGAAGAGCGTCGAGATTCCGAAAAGGAAACCGAGGGGCTCGAGGGGCAGCACGAGCAGACAGAGGGCGATCACGCCCATCAGCGCCGTGAGCTTGCCCATGAAGAGGCTCGCGTAGAAGGTCCGGGAGTGCTGCTCTCCAGTGAAGACCTTCGCGCCGAGCCACTTTAGGGAGGCGAAGTTGCCGATGCCGATCAGGCCACCCACGACCACGCCCCAGGTGATCTCTCCGAGTCCGAGGAGCGTAGCGGAGAGTCCCGACGCGACGAGGACCAGCGTCACGAGTACGCGGTCGACGTTTCGCAGGAAGGACGGGATCTCGGAGGCCGGCATCACCATGAGCGACGGACCTCCTCGCGGAAGCGTCGTCGGGGCGCCGGTCGCGCCGCGACCGAGTCGCCGGAGTGCGCGACAGCGTGAGCGCGCTTCACCACGCGAATCAGGCCCTTCACAGCGGCACCGAAGCCGCAGAGCAGGAAGAAAGCCGTTCCCCACGGAGCGAGCTCAAATCGCCCGTCGACCCAATCGCCGATCAGGTAACCGACGATCACGCATCCGCCCATCTCAAGGCCAATGGATGCGATGTCTGCTCTGTCCTGAAGCCGCTGCAAGGTCGCGCCTCGGAGTGGGGTGTTCAAGATCCGAGGAATCAGAAGCGTAGAATGCTCACCGAGGGCCTCGGGCTAAATTCGCGACGGTCAGTAGCACACGCCCCAGGGAGCGTCAATACGATTCTGAGACCTCGAAAACACCCAAAAACGCTTTCGGCGCGCAGGGTTACAAGTGATGGGGCTAAGCCGCGCTGACAGGCGTGTCCCGGGGCGGCTAGGGCGCGCTGTGGAGCGCTGGCCAACTGCGCTTCTCGGCGATCTTGCGGAGCTGAGGATCGGGGTTCACGACCACGGGATGGCCTACAGCCTCAAGCATGGGAAGATCGGCGATGGAGTCGCTGTAAAAGTAGGCGTCTTCGAAACGACATCCCTTCGACTCCATGAATCGCTGCGCGTGAACGACCTTACCTTCGCCGTAGCAGAGAGGCTCGACGAAGCCGCCAAGGATCGTCCCGTCCTGGTACCGGAGCTCATTGGACAGGATGTCATGAAAGCCCAGGTCCTCGAGCAGGGGGATCGCCACCTGGCGTAAGGTCGCCGTCAGGAGCACGAGGTGGTGACCGCTCTCCTGATGCTCTCGAATTCGCTCTACGACCTCCGGGTCAAGCCGCTTCGCGATGCTCTGGTCGTACAGAGCTCGGGCACGATCTGCGAACTCATCCTCGTCCACCCCAGCGAGCAGCATAGAGGCGCGCTCCATCCAGGTTCGCATGCTGATGATCCGAACCCTGTAGAGGACGACCCACCAGACCAGCTTTACCGCGTCCCAGCTCGACAGTTCACCGTGGCGATAAGCCTCGATCGCGTAGCGCTGGGCCGAGTTGCCGCGGACGATGGTCTCGTCCACATCAAAGAAGGCGACGACCTCCGTGGCCAGGGTGTCATCGGAGGCGCTCACGAGACGATCACCCGCGGCACCGATGGGTGGATCCCCGTCGGCACCTCATAGTTGATGCTCCCCATCCAACCCGCGATCTGCTCCGCGCTCACGGTCTCGCCCCCATCGGGGCCGAGCAGCGTCACCGTGTCCCCCACTGCGGCGAGGGGGACATGGGTCAGGTCGAGCATCGTCATGTTCATGCAGACGCGGCCGCGCACCGGCACTCGAGAACCAGCGAGGAGTCCGTGCGCCAGGTTCGAGAGTCTGCGGTCGTAGCCCTCATGGTATCCGACGGGGAGCACGCCGATCCGCATGGGGTGGGTCGCCCGGAACGTCCGGCCATAGCCGACATAGCCGCCAGCCGGCACGTCTTTGATCTGCGCGATGCGAGCACACCAGCGAATCGCAGGGGTCAGGCGGGGAACAAAACCGCTCTCGTCATGGGCGTGCACCTGGAGCGCGGTCGCATACGTCTCTGAGGACGGCCACAGGCCATAGGCGCTGATCCCTACCCGCACCAGATCTCCGTGGACATGGGGCCACAGAATGGTCGCCGCGGAGTTCGCGGCGTGGGTCATGGGCGGCTCAAGGCCCGCCTCCACCAGCGCCGCACGGGCGGCTGCGAAGGCCTCCGACTGCGAGGCCGCGAACTGATGGTCCGTGGTGTCCTCGATGTCCGCAAAATGGGTAGCGATGCCCTCGAGCGAGACGCCGTCCGTCTCCGAGACCCGCCGGGCGAGCTCTACGGCCTCGTGCAAGGGGAGCCCCTGGCGGTGATTTCCGGTCTCGATCTTCAGGTGGACCGGCACGACGCGTCCCTCGGCGCGCCCCTGAGCGGCGACGGCCTCCAGGACCCCCCGATCGTAGAGAACGATCCGGGCTCCCGAGCGCGCGACCTCAGCGGCCTCATCTTCCATTACGGGCCCACAGACGTAGATCGGTGCGGAGATCTCGGCGGCGCGCAGGGCTGTCGCCTCATCGATCGTGTTCACGATGAGCCAGTCGGCGCCTCCCTCAAGAAACACGCGCGCGCACTCGACCATCCCGTGCCCGTAGGCGTTGCTCTTCACCACGACACCGAGACGGGCGCCGGGCGCCAGGCGAGCGCGAAGCACACGAACGTTCGCCTCGAGCGCGGCGCGTGAGACCTCACACCAGGTCCGGGGATGGGGTTGAGCGGCAGTCATAACGCCCGGATCTTACGCCCCCACCCGGCTGGAGTCCACGCTCATAGAGAGCGGACCAACCGCTTCGCCAACCGAGAGAGTAGACCCACTTGGGGTGCCGTAAGACTCATGGAGGCGTCGAGCCGCTTGCCCGAGGTGGAGAGCTCAAGGAGGTCCACCAAAATCCCTGCGCCCAAGGCCTTGAGCACGGTTGAGGAGAGTATCTTTCGGTCGATCTTGGAGCGCAGCGCGGCGAGCGCCGCCTCAGCCTCAGCGGGAGACTTCGCGGTGGCTTCGACCCGAAGGAGGGTCGGTCCCAGCCCCTTGGCTCCAAAGAGGACGCGCTCGACTCCGGCCATGTCGCCCGTGCCCTGCTTCTTCATACGCTTTCGAAGCGCTCCGGGCACATAGGCGACGCCCCAGAGCGAGGCGCCAAGGCCGCGGGCACGCTTGGCGAGCTTGGAGAACCCCCGCTTCTTGCTCATGACCTTCTTCTTTCCCAGAGACTCCAGCGCTCGCTTACCGGTGGCGGAGGGCGCGATCAGGAGGACGCCGCCGCCGAGTTCGTAGGCGCGCAGTCTCTTGGTCAGGGTGAACGAGGGATAACCGCCCTCTTCCGAGGATTCGAAGGCGCTCCCGCGCTTCGACGCGGCGGAGGCCCGAAGCTTCTCCGTGGAGGTGAGCTTGAGGACGAGCCCCTCGGCCCCATGGGAGGTGCGGTACGAGACCGTGGACCCCACATCCTTGCCGAGCTTCAAACCCGACGATGAGAGGGCCTCCAGCCCAGCGCCCCACCCCTGACTGACGAGGAACTTCAAGACATCCAGATAGTGGGGATGCTTGGACAGGGTCGCGTGATCGGTGCTCACGACGACCGCGGCGGTCGCGGGTACGACCGCGAGCAGCTCTGCGTCATCGCGACCCGCTTGCGCAGAGGGCGACAAGACGACGAGGGTCAGCAGGCACGCCCAGGTGACGAGCGGACGGGATAAGGCATGAAACGAGCGGGCCACCGTGAGCGCCCTCCTTCTGTTAGGCTGTCGCCATCATGCCACGGAGAACCCCATGTCGCTCGTGATCTTTCGGATCGACGATGAGACCCTTGAGGCGATGGCCGCGACCCGACGTCGTGAGCTGGAGCTGGCGCTCCTTGAGCTGAATGAGGACGCGAGAGAGGCGGGCCTTGTGGCGGGCGAGCACCCGGTGATGATCGGGCGCGGACCCCACGGGGGGCTTCAGTTGATCCACGCCGGTGAGATCCTGGCCCTGAACCGCCAGGAGTTCGAGGCCAGCGTCGCGGCCTATGGGAGCGCGATGGATCGCCTCTCGAGGGTCTGCGCCACTCCCTTCGGCCCCCAGAACCTGCAGCGCTTTGACGAAGCGAAGAGCCGCCTACACCGCCGGGGAGCCACGATGATGCGTGAGGTCCTGAGCGACCAGTTCGACCTCAACGACCTCGTCGCGCGACGCCTGTACACGGTGGTCTATCTGGTCACGACCGGGTCGAGCGCCAGCCGCGTCATGCGTCACGCGTCAGACCCAGGGGCCAGCTGAGCGATCACCTCGGAGGGGATATCCAGGGTCCTCATGGGGAAGGGGATCGTGATGTTCTCGACCTTGAACCGAGCATGAAGGGCACGGATAAACGCGTCCCGGAGCTCAAAGGTGGCCTCCCAGCTTCGGGCGCTCAACCACAGCTGGTAGTCGATGCTCGACCCACCAAACGCCATGTAGACCAGGCGTGGCGAATAGCCATCTGTAGCCTTGCTGTGCTCCTCCTGGATTGACCGGGCGACCTCAAGCGAGACCTCCGCGACGCGCTCAAGATCAGAGCTGTAATCGACCCCGACGTCCACGATGAACTCTACCGAGTTCCTGGGCATACTCCGGTTCACGACGGTCGATTGAGAGAGCTTTGAGTTGGGGATGATCACGACCATATCGTCGCGGGTTCGGATCCTGGTCGTTCGCCATCCGATGGCGAGGACCGTGCCCGACTCTTCCCCGAAGATCTCAATATAGTCCCCCACGCGGATCGGCTGGTCCGCCGCGATGAGGAGCCCGCTTAAAAAATCCTCGAGCGCCTTCTGCAGGGCGAGGCCCAGCGCCAGAGAGCCCACACCGAGGGAGGCGAGGATCGGCGTCACGTCGATCCCCACGGCGTCGAGGAGCATCAAGGAGCCGACCACAATGATGAGGATTCTCGCGGTGCTCTTCAGCACAGGCCCGCTGGTCGCCAGCACGCGAGAGGACGATGAGCGCAGGGTGATGTACCCGTCGATAAAGCTGTCGATAAACAGGAGAACCGCCACGGTGCCAGCGCCCGCGTTCACCTTCTCCATGACCGTCCAAGCCTGGGCTCCGAAGGGCACCATCATCACCCAGATGTTGACGCCTATCAGGAGCAGCACGAGGTAGAGCGGCCGCCGGATGGCCGCGACGATGGCGTCGTCGACCTCGGTGTGGGTCGTTGCGGCGCGCTCGGTCATCAGGCGCACGCCCCGACGGGTCAGCACTACGCCGCCGATGACCCAGCCGATCAAGGCGAGGCTGTACCAGACCCAGGGCTGAACCTCAGACTCCAGATAGGTGCGAACAAACTCTGGAACAGGCGCCAGCCAGGCGAGCGCGTAGAGCCCCGCGGTCGTGGTCCCAACGTAGGCCAACCCGTAGAAGATGCGCACGAGCTGGGACTGCCCTGACTGGGTCTCCAGGAAACGTTCCTCGTACCAGCCAAAGAACCGTCGCAGGCCAGCTGCGCATCCTACGAGCCACAGGCACAGGACCAGGACGGGCCACGCCCACGCCCACGCCGCCATCCAGTCAATGGTTCCGCTCATGGACAAGAGCGAAGCACGGGGCCGGCCCTCGTCGCAAGGGCTGAGGTCGTCAAACGGGAGAATCTACTCCGCCGTTCTTTAGGGGTAGCGACCGTGCGCACCCACGTGTAAAGGAGTGCGGTCTCTAAACCGACAACGGAGCAACCCTCGTGGCCGAATCAACGCTCACCTCCCTCCGCCACTGCCACGGCCCCTTCCAACGGGCCCTGGTGCTGGAGAATCCTGACCCGTCTCTCGATGGATACCTGAGCAACATGGGAATCGCCGTGGATCGGATCGATGACGCTCCCGGTGAGGAGGAGCTGGCGCAGCTCCTGGCCAAGGGGCGGCACGATCTGATCTACAAGCGCTCCAAGGTAGAGATCACCGAGCGCGTCCTGGCCGCGAGCGACCGCCTGGCGGCGGTGATGTTGTGCTGCATCGGTGACGACTCGGTCGACAAACAGGCCGCGGCGGACCGTGGTGTCATCGTCACCAACGATCCCGTGTCCAACGGCCGCTCCGTCGCCGAGCTGGCCATCGGCAGCCTCGTCGGGCTCTCGCGTCGGCTCTTCGACTCCGTCGGCGAGATGGAGCGCTCGGTCTGGAAGAAGAACAACATCGACCGCTTCGAGTTGCAGGGGAAGCGCCTCGGAATCCTGGGTCTCGGTGCCATCGGCCGGCAGGTCGGCCAGCTCGGCCAGGCCATGGGCATGGACATCGTGTTCTACGACTCGGGGCTGATCTCCCATGAGGTCGGGCTCGCCATGGGCTGGTCCGCGGTCGATTCGCTCGACGAGCTCTTTCAAGCCTCTGACTTCGTGAGCTGTCATGTCTCGGCCACGGACGTCGATGGTCACTCCAATCACGGACTGGTCACGTACGAGCACCTCAAGATGCTCGGTGACAAGCCGGGCGAGAGCCCCCGAGTGTTCCTCAACCTGGCCCGGGGCTTCCTTGTTCAGCCGCAGGATCTTCTCCGGGCGGTTCAAGAGGGGCACGTCGGCTACGCCATGACCGACGTCTTTCCCCAGGAGCCAGGCCGCTCCGGTGCCGCCCAGTGGAAGAACCCGTTCGAGGGCGAGTCCAGGATCCTCGCGACCCCCCACATCGGCGCCGCGACCCGAGAGGCCCAGCCCCGAATCGCCAAGTATGTCGCGCGAACGACGGAGCTCCTCAGCCGGTACGGAATGATTCGAAACTGCGTGTTCCGCCCCCGCGCCTCCATTCAGTTCGAGGTGCCGAAGCAAGGCTGTCTCGTCTCGGTCGTCCACGCGGACAAACGTGGAACCAAGAAGGCCGTCGATGACGCGATCTACGAGGCGGGCGCGAACAACCTGCGCTCGGCCCACATCGACTTCCCCGAGTATGGCGTCGCCTATGAGGTCAGCGCCCTCGACCGCGCTCTGAGCTCCGATGACGTCGCGACGATCGCGGCCCGCGCGGCGACGATCACGGGGGACGAGCGAGCGATCCGCCTGGTTCGAACCGTTCCTCTGGGCTAGGCCCGCCAGCCTTCGTCGAGCACGACTAGAGGAACGCCAACTCAAAACCCGCGCGCCGCGCTCGGAAGTCGACGTTGTTCCAGGGCGTTCCCGCTGGGGTAATGGCGAGCAGAGAGAACGGGATTCGGTAGGTCGGCAGTCCGTCTAAGGCCCGCTCAAACGTGGCCGTCTTGGGCACCGCGAACAGCAAACCTCGCTGATGGGTGGGCTCCATATCGCGGAGGATGCCGATCAGCAGGTCTCGCAAGATACCTGGGTCATCTTCAGCGACCTCCATATGGGTCACGACCAGGGGCGCCAGAGGGGCTGACAGGCCAGGGAGCGCCCCCAGGCCAGAGAGACGCGCTCGCCAGTTGAACTGGAACCGCCTCCAGCGGGCCCCCCGCCCCGCGCGCCCCAACCGAAAGGAGCGTAGGGCTTGAGCGTCCCAGGGCGCTCCGCACCCCACGATCTGCCCGCTCGCACCGCGAACCAATTGAAAGTTCTCGACACCAAAGGTGGGCCAGGTCGCGAAGCGCCTTGAGAGCTGGGCAGACGTCATGCTCGCCCCCATACGACGGGTGGCCTCGCTCTTGAGGAGAAAGGCGATCAGCTCCTCCCGATCGATCTCTGTAGCTCGCTGCACATGCCGGCTCGGTCTTGGCAGGCGCCGAAGGTGGATGGGCAGCCATACGGCGTCCATTCGGCTCATAACCTGGGCCATGGGCTGCTCATACCGCTGCTCATCCCGGCGCAGCCAGGGCCATAGGCCTCGGAAGTCCTGTCCGAACACCGCCGTTCGAAAGACCTCAACGTCGTACCAGTTGCCCACGTACTCCAGGGCGGCCTTGAGCGCGCCTGGGAACATGACGCCTCCCCGCTGCTCGGGGCGAAGCCGAACATCACAGATCTCCCCAATGCGCAGGACCTGCGATCCGATGCGAGCAGGCCGGACGACCACCGTTAAGCACCCGACCGCCTCGCCGCCGACCGTCTCGACAACGAAGGTCATGGGCAGCTCGCCAAACTGGGAGGATTGGAGACGGCGGAGGGCGAAAAAGTCCTCGCCCCTCGCCTCATGCACCGGCGTGGTGCCACCGAACGGAACGCTGTCGATCAGAGCGGCGAGAAGGGCTTGGTCCTCGTCGGTCGCCATGCGCAGCCCAAAGGTGTCACCCCGCATGATGTAACGCGCCCCTGGCGCTCCCTCGACGTGCTGCTCTGCCAAATGAACCAGCGTCCCGCTCCTTCCCCGACCTCGAACGATCGGCATGGTAACACGTGGTCGGTTCTCGGAAAGTGCGTGACATGGTAGAACTTGCCCCATGGAACGCTCTGAGCGAGAGGCCCTGTGTGAGCGCGTGATCGACGTAGCGCTCGCCGAAGGCGCCCGATATGTAGAGGCGCGCGTCGTGCGCCGTACGAGAGAGACCCTGGCGTATCGCTCGGGCGACCTTGAGCTCTCCAACGTCTACCGTGACGTGGGTATCGGGGTGCGCGCGCTCTACGACAACGGGTGGGGATACAGCGGCACAAACGTCCTCACGGGACCGGCCCTGGACCGCGCCGCTCGAGCCGCTGTGCAGAGCGCCCGGGCGACGGCGATCACCGCGAAGCGCGACGTGCGGATCCCGAGCGCTCACTCGGGCACCTATGAGACGCCGATGGAGCGGGACCCTTTTGAGGTGTCGCTCGCGGAGAAGACCGCCATGTTCGCGGACGCGCATGCTCGAATGAACAGCGTCCCGGACGTGTCGACGACGCGCGGCGGCTTCTCGGCACATCGGCAGGCCTCCACGTTCGTTGCGTCCAACGGATCGCGACAGGACCAAAGGGTCACCCTCTGCGGAGGTCTCGTCTCGGCGATCGCCGAGGCCAACGGGGATGTCCAGCTCCGCTCCAGTCGAAAGTCCTTTGAGGGCAACACCCTCCAAGGTGGGTATGAGACCCTCTTGGCCCAGGACCTGGTCGGGGACGCGGAGCGCGTGGCCCGCGAGGCCGTCGCCCTGACCGCGGCGGATCCAACGCCCGAAGGCGAGACGACCATCATCCTCGACGGCAGCCAGCTCTCCTTGCAGATCCACGAGTCGGTGGGCCACCCCATCGAGCTGGATCGAGTCTTTGGAGAGGAGATCAGCCTGGCGGGCGCCAGCTTCGTCCTGCCAGAGAAGCTCGATGGCTTCGAATACGGATCCAACCTGGTGAACCTTACGGCTGACGCCACGACCCCCCTGGGGCCCGGCACCTTCGGATTCGACGATGAGGGGACTCCCGCGACGACCACGCCCATCGTCAAGGACGGCAAGTTCTGCGGATACCTGTCCGGTCGAGATGAGGCCGCGAGGTTGGGCCGCGAGAGCGCCTCGTCGCTGCGAGCTGAGAGCTGGTCGAGGCTGCCCATCGTCCGCATGGTGAACGTGAACCTGGAGCCCGGCAGCGGCTCCAAGCAGGATCTCATCGGCGGCGTCGAAGATGGACTGCTCCTCGACGTGAACAAGAGCTGGTCGATTGATGACCTGCGCCTGAACTTCCAGTTCAGCTGCGAGATCGCCTACGAGATCAAGAGGGGCGAGCTGACGGGACGCATCTTCAAGAACCCCATCTACTACGGTGTCACCCCGCGCTTCTGGGGCAACTGCGCGGGAATCGCGGGACCCGAGGCCTGGGAGATGTGGGGATGGTTCTACTGCGGCAAGGGAGACCCCGGACAGATCATCTTCGTCGGGCATGGTTGCGCGCCGACGCGCTTCGACAACATCCGCGTAGGTAGCACCTGATGACCGACAGCGTGTTTGGCAGAGCCTGGGTACAAGAGCGTCTCCACCACGCCGTGTCGGCGCTCGGAGGTGAGGTTGCGGGAGCCGAGGCGGTCTTCCGTGGCACGGAGGCCCACCACAGCCGCATCGCGGAGAGCACGCTCCTTCAGGCCGGGCAGATCGACGAAGGCCGCCTGACCTTGCGGGCCGTGATCGACGGTCGTGAGGCCCGCGCCATGACCACGGATCTGAGCGACGCGGGGCTCGCACTCTGCGCACAGATGGCTTTGGAGCGCGCCAAGGCCGCTCCTCGCGCTGCGGAGCCGAGGTTGCTCCCTGCGCCGCGATCTCTCGAGGATCAGAGCGCCGCTTGCACGGACGCCGCGACCGCGAGCCTGGACGCGCCGACGAAGGCCCGTTGGCTTGCGGAGGCGCTCCGGGCGCACGAGAAGGACGACCTCGCCCTGGCGGGACGCTTTCACACCGGCCTCGTGACCACAGCCGTGTACTCAAGCCGCGGCGTAAACTCTTTTCATCAAGGGAGCTTCAGCGATCTTTGCCTGAGCGCCCTTGAGCGACCTGCGGGTCACCTGGCCAGCGCCTACCGCGCGCGCTTCGACGCGGCGATCACGGAGAGCGATGTCGATCGCATGTGGCGGGAGGTCAGAGACGAGTGCGTGCGCGCTCATGATCCGCAGAGGATCGATCCGGGCTCCTGGGATGTCGTCCTGGCGCCAGCGGCGGTCACGGAGCTCCTCGAGTGGCTCGGGGACATCGCGTTCACCTCCAAGTCCGTCGACGATGGCATGAGCTTCATCTCCGCCAACCTGGGTGAACGCGTCACCGGTGAGGCGATCACGATCACCGATGACGCCTCGATGCCCGCAGGGATCGGAGTGCCCATGCCCTTCGACGTGGAAGGGCAACCCAAGCACAGGGTCGAGCTGGTCGAAAGCGGCGTAGCCAAGGGGATCGTCCACGACACCCAATCAGGGCAAAAGGCGGGCTGCCAGACGACCGGACACGCCCAGATAGACGACGAGTTTCCGGCGTCGGGCTCGCGACCCGCCCATCTCCACATCCAAGCAGGAGAGGCGACCCTCGACGAGCTGATCGGACAGGTAGATCGTGGGCTGTTCATCACGCGGCTGCACTATGTAAACGGGATGATCGAGCCGCGGCGCGCGGTGATGACGGGCCTGTTGCGAGATGGAGCGTTCCTGATCGAGGACGGGAAGCTCGGACGCGCGGTGCAGACCCTGCGGTTCACGGATTCGATCCTTGAGGCCTTCGGGCGAATCCCAGGAGCGGGAGGCGTGTCGCGCGACGTCGAGGCGCACACCAGCTGGTTCAACCCGAGGACCTGCCACGTGGCGCCCTACCTCTACGTGCCGGGGCTCGCCTTCACGAGCGGCAGGTGAAGTCGTACGTGGGCCCCCTGGCCCAGGCAGGTGGAGACGCATGGACGGCCCCCGTGCCGCGGGCCTCCGAGGCTGCGCTCGTGGGCGGCGGAAGCTGGGCGGCCATCTGGTCGCTCGTCGCCGTCGGCGTCCTGCTCATCGCGCTGATCGCCTGGCTGATCCAGCGCTCCAGAGGAGAAGCGCCAGCGCTGTCAGTTCGCGCCCAGCTACGAGCGGACCTCCTGGTCCCCATCGGCATCCAGACGACACTGCTGACCTATTGGGGTCTCTACTACGGCCCCATGGCAGAGCACGCGGTGATGATCATCGCGAGCCTGGCCTTCGCCATCGGACTCGACCTGCTCTTGAGGGTCCTCACGCGTGACGAGGCTGTGCTGCACCTCGCCACCATCCCCCTGGTCCTAAGCATCCACCTGTTTGTCTGGTTTGAAGAGCAGCATGAGGGCCTGATCTTTGTGATCGTCGCCATCGCCCTGCTCTCCAAGGTCTTTATCCAGCGCGCAGGGCGTCACATCTTCAACCCTTCGGCCCTCGGGATCGCCCTGATCGGGGTCACCTGCTACCTGGCGCCTGACGCGCTCCGGTATGTGGACATCGCTCACGCGCTCAACACACCGCCCAATATGTTCGAGGCCATCCTGCTCCTCGGGCTCATCGCCCAGCTTCGCGCGCCC
>CALCNF010000327.1 GCA_937897815.1 uncultured Pseudomonadota bacterium
GCGGTGGCGGCGGTGGCGGCGGCTGTGGTGCCAACCCCTTCGACACCTGCTCGGGGATGTGTGGAACCTATGACACATTCGCCAACTGCCAGTGCGACGCCGCGTGTGAGTCCGCCGGGGACTGCTGCTCCGACAAGATCCTGTGCTGCGACGCTGGAGGGGGCGGGGGCAATGACTCGTGCACCTGGGCCTTCGACGGCTTCTGCGATGAGCCGTTCCTGTGTGATGCGGGGACCGACTGCACCGACTGCGGCACCTGCTTCTAGGGCGACTTCGAGCGCCTTGAGCTAGGGCGTCGTTGGCGGCCCAGGTGGGGTCCAGGTCCCGTCGCCGTCGAAGTCGACATACACGGGGTTGGTGTAGGCGTACGGGTTGCCGTCGAAGACCGGTCTTCCGTTGCCCGCGCCGCGCACGACGACCACGAACCAGCTGTCCTTATCGGCCGTGAGCGTGAAGGTGTCTTCGAAGACCAGAGTACCGGTCTCGGCGATGGGGGCCTCACGCGTCTCGAGGTGCAGGCCGTTGCGGTACAGCTGCACCGCGGCGCTCGTCTTGAGCCACTCCGGTGCGCGCACGGTCACGTGCAGCGCGGTGGGCACATCTCCATCCTCAGCGATCACCTGGGTGTATCCCATGTGGAAGGCGCCATTCACGGCGACCTCCAGGCTCAGGCCTCGCGAGACGATGGCGTGCTGACGGTCGATCGCCGCCACGATCTCCTCGTCGCTGATGGCGCCAGGGTCGTCGTCGATGACCCTCAGGTAGGTCCTCGGATAGCCAGCATCGTCGCCCACCTCGTGGGTGTCGGAGTTCCCGACGGCGCAGATGGGTTCGCCGCGGTTGAGCATACCGAACCAGTCGGCCAGGACCGGGACAGAGCTGTCCGGTTGACCAGACCAGGACGCCCATCCTTCGACGGTGAACTGCTCCCAAGATCCGAGGTTGCCGTTGACCTCGACCGCGTCGAAGTCGGTGCCCACCTCCAGGCCGCTCTCTCCGGTGGCCGGGTCGCGTGAGAGGTAGGCGAAGTATCCCTTAAAGGCGTCGCTCCTCGGGTGGTTCACCTGGATCACCCGGTCCCCCTCGAGGGCTCGCAGCTCGGCCATGAGCTCGGGAATGGTGCGTCCCGCCCAGAACTGAGCCCCCGTATAGGCGTGGGGGTTGGCCGGATCCCAGGGGAGGGGATAGGCGTTGAAGTGTCCGACTCCATTGACGCTGATCTCATTGGAGGTCACCCCGTGAAAGGCGGCCTGGGCCTCGAGCTCTGCCAGAGCAGGGGCCGGGTTGGTGGTGTTGTCATGGTCGGTGATGGCGGCACACTCAAGACCCGCGCTCATGTTCTCTCGGAGGCGCTCCAGGAGCGTCTGAGAGCTGTCCATCGACCCGGTGGTGTGCTGATGAAAGTCGCAGCCGATCCAACCCGAGGTGTCGAGGACGCGCCCCAGGTGTCCCTCAAGGACGGCGGTGTCCTCGACGATCAAGGGCTCGACGATCTCTCGCTCAAACTCCGGTCCTCGGGAGACCACCGCTCGATAGGTGCCCGGCTTGACCCAGAACTCGTCGTGTCCGGCGCCCATGAACTCCATGAATCGCTGACCAGAGATCTCGTACTCCCCGAGTCGCGCGTCCGTGCCCTCGACCTCGATAGCCTCGAGGCTCACCTTTACGGGCGCGGACTCTCCTCGGTCCGGGCGCTTCCCCTCGGTGCTGTAGCGCACCTGAACTTGAGCACGAGCCCCGACCTGCAGGTCGACGGAGGCGGTCTCGTCATCCACGACCTCCACCGCGACCTCCTCCGAGCGGTCGCGGCCGCGCGCTGAGGCGACCACGGTGCGCGAGCCCGAGGTGGCCGTCATCTCGTACCGACCTTCGACGTCGGTGATCGCCTGATTCTCAGCGTCCCCCTTGTCCGTGATCACCGTGACCATCACCCCCGCGAGAGGCGCTCCGGTCCCGTCGGTGATCTGGCCGGTGATGACCCCGTACGGCTCGCCCCGTCGCCGGACGACCTCGTCGAGCACCTGGGCGAGCGATCCGTCTCCGACCGCGAAGATCCGCTCAAAGGATGACTGCCCTTGTGAGGGCACGACGAACCCATAGTCGACGATGCCGAAGGTCCCGCTTGAGTCGCTGAAGGGGAAGGTCATGGTTCCCGATGGAGTCCCGTAGGCGTAGCTCACTCTGGCGCCGCGCGCCCCGATGACGCCCGTGGCGCCGGCGGCCTCGGGGCTGTCGAAGCCCGCCTCGCGGCTGAAGAGCCTCAAGGCTTCGCCGAAGCCGAGAAAGTCGCCGACGGTCACGGCGAGATCGCCCGGGTTCGGGTTCGTGAGGGTGGTGACCATCCGCAGGGTTCGTGACCCCGCCTCCAGGATGTAGTCCTGGCGCGCCGTAAGCGGGCTCTCCTCGGCCACGTCATCGAGGAGGGCGACGATCTGGCTCTTCTTCAGTGTGCCCTCGACGCGCAGGACCACCCGGTCGCCGTCGGCTCCGTCCTCCGCGATGGTGATCGTCTCCGGGGCGAGGACCAGGAAGCCCGCGCTCGGGAAGATCTCACGGAATCGGTCGTTACCCGGCTCTCCCTCGGGTCGGACGATGTCTGCGTCGATGAGGTTGCCGCCATAGAGGTTCAGCCCTACGGCCACATCGACGTCCTGAATCAAGAAGCGCGCGACGCTGTTCTGGATCACCCAGGCCTTTCCCACCTCTCCGTAAGCCCCGTCTCCACCGATCAGCTGGGCGGGGTCTTCCACGCGACCGACAAAGAGCGGCGAAGCTACAGGCGGCTCAGCGGTGTCGGTTTGTGCGATCTCAGCGTCCAGACCCGTCAGGTCGGATCCGGCGCCGTCCTGGGAGGAACCGGCGGGCTCGTCACCACCACAAGCGGCGAGGAGCATGCTAAGGAAGATGAGCTTCTTCATGGAGTTCAGAGTACGCGGTGACCCCCGAGTCGCCAACCTGTGGGAGAGCAGAGGTGCCGGAGCTGCCCGAAGTCGAGATCGCGAGCCGCAACCTGAGCGCCTGGACCGCAGGCAGGGTGATCGTCGCCGCACGCACTCCCGATCTGGCCCGGTTCGAGGGGGACGCGAGCGATTTGGCGGGGCGACGCGTGAACAGCTGGCGCCGTGTCGGGAAGTACCTGGTCGCCGAGCTCGAGGGCGGCCTCGCGGTCCTCTCGCACCTCGGGATGACCGGACAGTGGATCGCCGACGCGCCTCCGGAGCGCGCCCATCAGCGGGTCGTTCTGGTCCTGGAGGGGGCGGGGCCGCAGACAGTGTCGCTCATCGACCCTCGCCGCTTTGGTTGGACCTGGATCCTCAGATCAGCGGACGTCGCCAGTCATCCTCGACTGGTCGATCTCGGGCCCGACCCGCTCTCGGGTGACCTGGACCTGGAGGGCTTTCAGTCTGCGATCGGTCAGGGGAAGACGGCCCTCAAGAGCCGCCTCATGAACCAGCGGGTCATCGCCGGGTTGGGTAACATCGCCATCTCGGAGATCGGCTGGAGGGCGCGCGTGCATCCCCATCGGGCGTGCGAGTCTATTGGGCCTGAGGAGTGGGCACGCCTGTGGTCGGCGACCCGCGAGCACCTCGAGTACGTCCTTGAGGTCGAAGATGGAGAGGAGATCGAATACCAGAGCTCAGCCGGGGCGAAGAACCCGTTCGTTTGCTACGGACGAGAGGGCGAGCCATGCTCTCGGTGTCCGACGTTGCTCGACCGACTGACGCTCGCGGGTCGAGTGACCTTCTATTGCCCCACATGCCAGGAGGAGGCCCCATGAAAATTGGCGCCTATGACGTCGTCTCGATTCAGACCGGTCGCTTCGCCCTCGACGGCGGCGCCATGTTCGGCGTCGTCCCTCGTGTCCTCTGGCAGCGGCACATCGAGCCGGACGAGAAGCACCGAATCCCCATGGCGCTCCGCTCGCTCCTGATCCGTGGGGAGGGGCGCACCATCCTGGTCGACACGGGTGTGGGGGAGACGAAGTGGTCGGACAAAGAGCGCTCCATGTACGCCATCGACCACTCGGAGCATCACCTGGCCTGCGCGCTCGGTGGCCACGGCCTGATACCCGCCGACATCACGGACGTGATCCTGACCCATCTGCATTTTGATCACGCAGGAGGCGCGACGACCCAGCTCGACGACGGCTCCCTGGTGCCAACCTTCGAGAACGCGACCTACTATCTTCAGAAGCGGAACCTGGCCTGGGCGGAGCACCCGACTGAGAAGGACCAGGCCAGCTATCTTGAGCGCGACTTCGGGCCGATTATCGCTCGGGATCAGCTCCGTCTCCTCGACGACGATGAGGCGCTGCCCTTCGAGGGGATCGAGCTCGAGATCTCCGATGGACACACCGAGGGCCAGCAGCTGCCGCGCATCTCCGACGGCACGCGCACGGTGCAGTACTGTGGAGACCTGATCCCCACGAGCGTCCACGTCCCGATCCCCTGGGTGATGGGCTACGACATCCGTCCTCTGCAGACCATGGAGGAGAAGAAGTCGCTCCTGCGACGTGCGGTCGATGAGGATTGGATTCTCGCCTACGAGCATGATCCCAAGCTGGCCGCGACCCGCGTCATCGAGACGGAGCGTGGCTTCGCCGCGGGCGATCCGGTCCCTATGGGGCGCTGACTGACCATGAATAAGCCTGGCTTGAGCACATTCATTGTGCTGCCTCCCATGACCTCGCCTGGGCCGCTGGCTTCAGATCGCGCGGTGGGCTGGCGGCCACGCCGCCAGCGGGAGTAGTTTAATGAGCATGATGTACGTCCGAGCGCTCTTGTTCTTCGCGATGTCCTATGGTCTGACGTCGCCGGCCGAAGCGACGCCACCCGAGGCAGCGAGCGCCTCGCAGTCGTGCGTCCTGTTTGCGGAATCGGCTGATGGGCTCAGCCCCGTAGACCGGGCGGTTCTCAAGAGCGGCTTTGAGGCACAGGTCCGCGCCGCTGGGGTGGTCCTGAGCCCTGGTTGCGAGAATCCGTGGCGCGTCGTCCACGAGGCTCGCGGCGGAGGCCTGTGGATCACGCTCACAGCCGGTAGTCGAGAGTTGGTCGCCTGGGAGCCCGACCTGGCCTCTGTCCCGGAGGCTTATGAGCGCCTGATCGACGCGTTGATCACGGGCAAGGAGCTCGCGACGCCGCAGCTCCCTGAGGCGTCCAAGGCCCCTCCTGTGAACGCTGCGCCAGTCCAAGGCAGGATCTTGGGCGAGGTGTTGAACGCACCGGAACCGCCGCCCTGGCAACTCTACCTCCGCGTGGGTCTGGGTTCGGTCGTCACGCTCCTCGACGACGCGACCATGCTGGTGAACATCGGCTATCGCCACGCGTGGGAGCACTGGGCGGTCGATCTGTCGGGGAGCGCCCTGAATTCAGGAGGGGATGATCCCGAGGTGGAGTTCTCCGAGACCTTCACGGAGAACCTGTCCGCCGTCAGCGTGCGGGCCGCGGCGCTCTACTTGATGTCTCCCGACGAGACCTCGAGCTTCTACGGGCTCGCGGGACTGGGTAACGGACGCGTGCACGGCGAGCTCGACGTGGAGCCCTTCTTCGACTCCGTACGGGGGGAGGGCGCGGAGGTGATTCTGGCCCTGGGTTACGGAAATAACCGCGAGGGTTCAACGAGCTTTCAGGCCGAGCTGGGGGTGACCGTCCCTCTCTATGACCTCGAGCACCCGTCGAGCGGGACGACGATTGAGATCGGCCCGATCGTGTCCCTGACTGTGGGGATTGGGTGGCGGTTCGTTCGCTCGTCGAACCGGTGGAGGTGACCGGCTGAAGGTCGGTCTTCGTTCCACTCCTGGTCGTCTTCCTCTTCCCTGAGCGAGCGCTGTGTGGCACCAATAGAGGGTGGACACCGACCCCCAGATTCGTTTCCTCCTGCTCCAGGCGCGCCTCCCTCGCGACGCGATGGCGATCCACGAACACGAGTGTTTCGCCCGCACCCTTGGTGTCACGCTCGAGCAGATCGAGATCCACTCGCTGCTCGACGGATCACCCAGCCCGGAGCGGATCGAGGCGGCTCAGGCCTTGCTCGTAGGCGGCTCGGGTCAGTTCTCTGTCCTGGACAATGAGGCCTGGGTGAAGGGCTTCATCGACTTCCTCGCGGACGTCGTCGTGGCGCAGCGAAAGCCCACCTTCGCCTCGTGCTTTGGTTTTCAGGGCCTGGTGCTCGCCGGCGGCGGTGAGGTGATCTGCGACAAGGAGAACACGGAGGTGGGGACCTTCGAGTTGACCCTGAGTGAGGCCGGCCAGAGCGATCCGCTCTTCGGCGCCATGCCAGCCAGAACGAAGGTGCAGCTCGGTCATAAGGATCGAGCCGATCGTCTCCCGAGCGGGATGGTTCACCTGGCCTCGACCGAGCTGGCTCCCTACCAGGCGCTTCGCGTGGCGGGCACCCCGATTGTAGCCACTCAGTTCCACCCCGAGCTCATGAAGCAGGACAACATCGACCGCTACCTGCGCTACTGGGAAGAGTACGGGAGCGGAGATCCGGCCAACGACCCGGTGCTGCGCTCCATGGACGAGTCTCCCGAGGCGTCGGCGCTCCTGCCTCGCTGGGTGCGAGACGAGCTGCTCTGAGTCAGCGCGGGCCCTTACAGGGGCTCGTCCATGAGCTCCGAGAGGATGTCGTAGGCGATGGCCGTTGAGTTCGGCGCGACGTACCTGAGCGTCATGTCTCTTGGATCGATCAGGAACTGAACCGGCAGCTGCCCCTCTCCGGGGAGCACATCGAAGATCTTCTGGAATCCCGGGTCGCGAAGCACGGGGAAGAGCACGGGCGCCACGGCGTTGTTCACGAAGTGGTTCACGAACTGATCGCTGGCAGGCTCTCCGTTCTTGTCCTCACTGAAGACCCAGATCAGCTCCAGCCCCTGAAGCTTGAAGGACTCATATATAGGCGCCACGTCACCGACGTAGCCTCCGCAGACGTCTCACCACCCGGCGGCGAGGACTATCCACACCGCCTTCTTATCGTTCTTGCAGGTGTCATACAGCTCGTAGGTCTGGCCGTCCTGATCCGGAAGGGCAAAGTTGCCCACCAGGTCGCCGATCTCCTTGCCCATCTTCTCCATGTCGAGACCACACTCCCCCTCTGGGGTGATCGTGGTCCCGGAGCCGACTTGGGTCGGATTGGTGCAGGCCTGCTCGAAGCACACGAGGTTTCCGGCGCAGTCCAGGGTTGTCACGCAGGAGTCCCCGGCCATGGCCAGCGCGCTTGGGTCGTCGCCTGAGGCGCTCCCCGAGGTCGCGTCTCCTCCGCTGTCACAGCCGCTGAGCGCCAGGGCGAGCGCGGCCAGGTAACCAATGATTCGAGTCATCGTCCCCCCAGTATGGGTCGGTTCATCGGGCGCCCTGATGGTGCCTCTGATGGCGCGTAAGCTCAAGGTCTGGTCCCTCGATTCCTGTGGCTCATCGCCTCGAACATCCTTGGCGCTCGGCGCCGGATGTGGTTCATTCCGCGCCTCCAAGAACCCTGGAGCGCGCACTCTCTTGGATCCCTTTCTCTATCAGTACGGTGTCGGCGGTCTCGTCTTCACCGCAGGAATGGCGGTCGCCTGGCGGCAGGGATACGTGTCGTTTCAGGGGCGCGGCGCCCGCAACCTGGCTCTGTGTCTCGCCGGTCTGTTTGCCTTCGCGGCGCTCCAGGGATGGCTCCAGTATGGAGAGATGAATGAGTCCGCAGCCGTCCCTTACGAGGGTGGCTGGAGTCGCTCCGAGACGATCGGCACGGGGCTGGATTACGGGATCATGATTGGCTACTTCGTGGCCATGCTTCTGATCGGGACCTGGTTTGGTCGGGGGCAGACGACCACGAAGGACTTCTTCTTCGGTGGTCAGCGCTTCTCCTGGTGGCTCATCGCCTTCTCCCTGGTGGCGACGACCGTAGGCTCGTACAGCTTCGTGAAGTACAGCGCCGTGGCCTTTAACCACGGTATCGCCTCGAGCCAGACGTATCTCAACGACTGGTTCTGGATCCCGTTCCTCCTCTTTGGCTGGCTCCCGATCCTGTATTTCTCTCGGGTCGTCTCCATCCCCGAGTACTTCGAGCGGCGCTTCGGGTCAGGCGCGCGGAAGATCTCCACGTGGCTGCTCCTCGTCTATTTGATCGGCTACGTCGGCATCAACCTCTTCACCATGGGACAGGCGCTCAACATCCTCCTCGGGTGGCCCGTGTTCGTCGCGGCGCTCCTGGTGGCGACCATCTCCGCCATCTACGTCACCTTTGGTGGCCAGACCTCGGTGATCATGACCGACCTCTTTCAGGGCGCCATGCTCATGGCCACCGGCCTGGTCCTCCTCTATCTCGGTATGGATTACCTCGGTGGCGCCGAGGCCTTCTGGGAGCACCTACCCCGAGGGCACCGAAAGGCCTTCCCGGCCTTCAACGAGGACCCCTCATACCCGGCGGTCGGGATCTTCTGGCAGGACGCCATGGCCAACTCGGCCATGTTCTACTTCCTCAATCAGGGCATGGTGATGCGCCTCATGGCCGCTCGCACGGTTCATGACTCGCGAAAGGCCATGGTCACGATGCTGCTCATCCTCATGCCCATCGCGGCCCTCGTGGTGGCCTCCGGGGGCTGGGTTGGGCAAGCGCTGGTTCACGCCGGAACGCTGCCTGCGGACATCCCTCCCAAAGAGAGCTTCTTCATCACAGCTGAGCTCTTGGCGCGTCCAGGCGTCTTTGGGCTCGTGATGGCGGCCCTGACCGCCGCCTTGATGTCGACCGTAGACACCCTGATCACCGCCATCTCGGCCATCGTCGTCAACGACGTCTATGGTCCGAGTCGCCCGGACGCCACCGATGCGGAGCTCCTGCGAGTGGCCCGATTCTCGGCCGTAGGGATCACGATCATCGGCGTGGCCCTGGTGCCCGTCTTCGCCTCGTACGGCTCCATCTACTCGGCCCACAGCGCCTTCACGGCGGCCGTGACTCCGCCTCTGGTCGTGGCCCTCTTGCTCGGGGTCTTCTGGCGTCGCTACACGCCAACCGCGGCCCGTTGGACGATGATCGGTGGCTCCGCCGTGATCTTCCTCTCCATTGTGTTCCCCGAGATGATCACGCCCTTCGCACATGGTGTACCCATGCGCGAGGCGGGCGATGAGTTCCTGGCGGGCAAGAACCAGTACAAGTTCATGCGCGCGCTGTTTGGCATCGCGGCCTGCCTCGCTATCGGTGTGACCGTCACCCTGCTGACCCGTCCGAGAGGGCTCGATGAGGTTCGAGGACTGGTCTGGGGGACCATCTCTGACGCCATCGCGACCTACAAGGGTAAGCCTGGCGATGAGAGCGAGAGCCCTTGGGCGGCGGCCCAGGCTCGTCTCGTCGATGGAGATCCCGTGGGCTCGGATGGCGGGCTTCCCGTCGCGAGCGTGGGTACGGCGGTCGCCGAGCAGCTCGGCGGTCTCCAGCCCGGTGACCTCATCTATGTGTCCGATCCCAGGCCCTGGCTCGGTGGCCTGCGCTCTTGCCACGCCGTGGTCGGGGAGGGCGAGGTCGGCGCCGGTGAGATCGCCCTGGGCGGCACGCCCTGGGCCGCGGTGACGCGGGGCGCCGAGGGGCCTGTCGGCGTACGGATCAAGCGGCTGTACTGATCTCGACCTAGCGCCTGCGCTTCTTCTTCAGTCGTCGGATCAGGCTCGTGTGGACCTCGGTGCTCGAGGTGAGGATGCCGTTGATGAAGACGAGATCCGTGACCTTGTGTTCGTCGATCACGTCGAGAATATTGGCCTTGAAGTACCGATAGTCGATCACGAGGACCTTCTCGAAGTGAGAGAGGAGCCAGACGACGAAGGGGTTGCCAAAGGAGTTCTTCACGACGAGGACCCGACGGCCATTCTTGTTGGGCGTCTTGGCGACCATGAGGGGGACGTCCCCTCCCAGAAAGATGCCGTAATTGGCGGACTTCTCGCGAATAAAGAGCCCGGGTACGGCGCGCTTGGGGTTGTCCTTCTTGTACATCTCCACCGAGTGCTCGGTGTCCGGAACGTAGTAATCGACGCGATCGGGGCTGCGCTTGAGGTCCCGCGACCGAGTTCGCCCGTACCAGGTCCCTACGTAGTGGTCGTCGTGGACCTTGCGCTGGAACTCACTCAAGGCTCGCGGCTTCATGCCGGCCGCCCGTATGAAGGCCGTGTACGCGTAGTAGGCCCCGAGCACCGTCCAGTGGTGGTCGGTCCTGAAGTAGAGGTACTCGTCCTTGTGCTTCTTGAGGACGTCGAAGACGTGGACCCCTTCAATCCCTGAGGAGAGCTGCCCGTAGGTCTTCTCGATGTAGCGGGGCTCGTTGTAGGAGTGGCGCTCGTACTCTTTGGGAAGATACAACGCCGCTGGACTCGGGACGATCAGGGCGTAGATGTTGATGGCGTCGCTCAGGACCTCGTCGTAGCCGTTCAGGGTCTCTGCGAAGCGCTTGGTGTCCGCCTCGTTCCCCTTGAAGGGGTGCATGGCTTGTCCATCGAGGATGAGCAGCCCCTCCTTCTTCTTGAGCTCTCCGTCGACCACCGCGGACTTCGGTCGCAGGGGCCCTGCGCTGGCCACGCGAATCGGTTCGCCACGAGCCTCGCCTCCCGCGCCCGAGGCGGCGGCGATGGGCGTCGCCCCACCCGGCGGCTCGACCGGGGGTCGGACCTCGGTGGGCATGGGCGAGGGGGCCGCCTCGACCGGCGAGGCTGGCGTCGCGGTCGGGGGCGCGTTGAAGAGGTCAGCCGACGGTCCCCGGTGATCTCGTAGCCAGAACGCGGTCTCCACCAACGCCTCACGAAACGGGATGTGGTCGGCGACGAAGGCGTCGATGCCCCGCGTGTACTCGCCCGAGGTCAGGGCGCTCATGGTGAAGCTCGGGAAGGTCGCCAGGGTTCTCCGCTCGATCTCCGAGGTCTCCAGGCGGGGCATCAGGGCGAACAGGACCCCCACGAGGGCCAGGGCGCCGGTGAAGGTCCCGATATTGGCGACCCGGAGCGAGCGTGAGAGCTCGAGAGGGGGCGAAGAGAGTTCATGTTGAGCGTCCATCAGACGTCTCCTCTAGAAACGGAAGTAGAGGAAGGGGTTATAGCTGCGGCCCACGAGCATGGTCGTGGCCATGGCGAGCATGGCGAGGTTCATACCGATCATGCCGATCCCGACCCAGCGTTCGCGGGTCACAGAGCCCGCCGCGAGACCGCGTAGGCGCGCTCGGGCGGCGTCGTAGATGGGCATGCAGCCCAGGAGCGCTACGACGAGCCAATAGAGGTGCTCTCGGAGCACGGTCGCGAGCTCGTCGCCGCCCGAGAGGTCCGCGGTCGAGCCGAACATCACGCCGAGGTAGGCTCCGAGCTGGCTCAGGTCGGTGAAGTAGAAGAGCGCCCAGCCGAAGTAGGCGACCAGGAGGAGGTATCCATGACCGACCGCTCTGGGGAGCGCGTCGAGCGCTCGGCTCAGACCCACCCTCTCCACGAAGATCAGGGCGCCAAAATAGAGCCCCCAGAGGATGAAGTTCCAGCTCGCCCCATGCCACAGGCCAGTGAGCCCCCAGACGATGAAGAGATTGCGGATGCCGTGTCGCCGGTTTCCGCCCAGAGGGATGTAGATGTAGTCCCGGAAGAAGGTGCCCAGGGAGATATGCCAGCGTCTCCAGAAGTCGGTCGCGGTGCGCGCGATGTAGGGGTGTCGGAAGTTCTCCAGGTAGTGGAAACCGAACATCTGCCCAAGCCCGATGGCCATGTCGGAGTAGCCTGAGAAGTCGTAATAGATCTGTAAGGAGAACATGAGGAGACCGAGCCAGCTCTCGCCCATGGTCAGGGTGGTCGGGTCGGCGTCCATGTAGCGAGCCACCAGCTCCCCGGCCACGTTGGCGATGCACACCTTCTTGAACAGGCCGATGCAGAAGCGGTGAACACCGGCCGTGAAGTCCTTGAGGCTCTCTTGGCGGTGATCCACCTCTTTGGCGATGGTCGCGTAGCGCACGATGGGACCCGCGACCAGCTGGTGGTACAGGCTCACGAACATCAGAAAGCGGCTGTAGGAGCGCTGGGCGCGGACCTCGCCTCGGTAGACATCCACCACGTAGGAGATGGTCTGGAAGGTGTAGAACGAGATGCCGATGGGCAGGGTGAAGCTCGGCACCTCCAGAGAGGTCCCGAAGACCTCATTGACCGTCTCGTAGAGGAAGCCTGAGTACTTGAAGGCGACCAGGAGCCCGATGTTGACCACGATGGACGAGATCACCGGCGCCCGCTCCCACCGAGTCCCCCGATAGCGCTCGACCAGGAGCCCGTGAACGTAGTCGACGCTCGCCGAGAAGAAGAGGAGCCCAACCCAGATGGGCTCGCCCCAGGCGTAGAACGCGAAAGAGAACAGGATCAGCACCCGATTTCGGTGCTCCGGCTGCCTCAAGAGGTAATAGAGGAGCAGGTTGGCCGGCAGGAAGATGAAGAGGAAGGTGATGCTAGCGAAGACCATCGCCGCCCCTCCTCTCGCCGCTCACGGCGGTCCTCTGCGTTGCTAGCAGACGATTCACCCTACCGGTTCCCCACCACAAGCTGGAGCTCTCGCCCGGCGTGAACGCGCCGATTCTTCATGCGGTTCCAGGTCATGATCTCCTTGACGGTGACGCCGTTGCGCGTCGCGATTCCCGCGAGGCACTCTCCTGGCTTGACCCGGTAGATGATCGCGCCCTCGAGGGGCTTAGGTGCCGTCTCCTCCGCGGCGCGGCTCGCCAACTCAGCCTCGCTCGGCATGGCAGCCAGCGCGCGCTTGAGGGGCTCCCGGTCGAGCACGAGTCGCTCTGCGCTCGGGTTCTGATCGAGCCACCCGAAGGTCTCTCGGAGCGCGTGAGCCAGCAGGCGTCCCTTGAACCGGTAGCCTCTCGATGTGAGATGAATCAGGTCCTTCCGCGCCAGTCGGGCGTCCCGCCATGCGGGCAGCGTGCGGCCGCCGCCGGAGATCCAATACCAATCAAAGATGCCGACGGACTCCTCGGCCGCGATCTTGTGGAGCAGGTCAGAGTAGGTCACCCCGGACTTCAGGTTCTTCGACTTCCGATACAGGTCCTGAGCGCTCACCAGCAGGATCATCGCGTCGGGGACCGCTCGCCGGATTCGCCCGATCGATTCCCGGATCTCGCTCTCGAGCTCGGGCTTGATCCGGTCCTCGTAGAGGTAGTCGTTGGTCCCGTACTCCACGATCACCAGGTCGGGCTCAAGAGCGGTCAGGTGGGACTCAAAGTGGGCCTCGTGCAGAATCGCTCGAAATCTGGAGGCTCCGACGCCGCCGTTGTGCACCACCAGGCCTCCCTGATTCACGCTCTCCAAGCTCATGCCGTGGAGCTGAAAGCGCTTCTGTCGCGGGCCTCTTCGACGCATTCGAACCCGAACAGATTGGCCGACCTTGGGGAGGACCGCCTCCACATAGGGCTTGCCATCGTCCTCTTTGGGGTGGACCCGGATTACGGTGGTTCGTCCCCCGGAGTCGACCTTGAGGTCGAAGCTCTTCCGTCCACGATCGCAGTAGATGCGCAGCCGTCGCCAGTGATCGGGTACGGGCTCCTTGAAGGTGAGGGTGAAGGAGGCGTCGGGGTTTCGAGTCTCGACCGACATGCCCGTCACGCCCAGGGGCAGCTCGGCCGGTAGCTTCCAGCTCTTGGCGTAGGTCCACCGACCTCGATGTCTTGAGCGGTAGCTCTTTGGAGCGTAGGTCTTGGCCGCGGAGTAGGGGAAGAGCAGACCGTGGCCGCCGTCGCCGAGCTCGGGTCGAAGCAGGGACCGGAGCTCCTTGTGGATCGCCCCGTTTTGCACATGGGAGTCTCCCACGTGGACGATCCGCAGGCCGTCCTGTCTCGCCTGCCTCCAGCTGGCGCGAAGCCGGTCGATCGATCGGCGGTCATGAAACTGAACCCTGAAGGTGTCCGGCTGAAGCCCGAGTCGCTCGATGCGCTCCTGGTCCTCTACGCTGAAGGCGTGTGGACCGGCGGAGTCGTCGGGACTCACGCGCTCTTGGCCCAGCGCGCGTTTCTTCACCTCAGCCGGTCGCTCGACGGTGGACGCGATGGACGGTGGGGCTTTGTCGTCCTCGCTCGCTCGCTCTCCCACGGGCGTAAGCGCGCCATGGGACACGTCCGTGTAGACGCCGCCCCCGAGCGTCAGGCACAGGAGCGCGAGGATCGTCTTCCGTGCCGGTCTGGCGTCGTTGCGAGGGTTCGTGGGCATGAGATCGAGTCTCTTTGTGAAGGGTTCGCCCGGCAGCCGAGCGCGGGCTCACCCTACGAGGATAGAGAGGTCTCGGAATCGCGTACAATTTCAACGGACTTCGATTCGGCCGCGTGATCAGCGCGCGCGCCGCTCCTGGGCCCGGGCGCGACCTGGCCAAGAGACTTGTCAAGGCTCAGAACTTGCGGATGATAGCTGGGTAGACGGAGCGTCCATGAGCCTTGTGTCCCCAACCCGAATCTTCCTGATCGCCTGCCTCGGATGCGCCCTGGCGTGGTCGGGTGCGCACGCGAGCGGGCCGCAAGGCGTGACCGTCGCGGATGGGAAGCGCGCCTATGGGGTGTCTCTGTCGGCCATCCCCGGGGTGCCCAAGCGGAAGCCCGTCTCGGCCTGGTTCAAGCGGCGCGCGAAGGACTACGCCTCGGTCATCAACAAGCTCTACGATGTCGTGAAGGACGAATCTCGAGTGTTCAGCGTGGTCGTCCCCACCAGCCGCGCTCTGGCGGGCGTGAAGCGACAGAACAAGCGCTACCGCACCGTCCTTGAGCAGCTTACGACGGTCAACGAGAACCTGACGCCCGGGATCTATGGGGTAGACGCCCTGTCCACCATGGAGAACCACGTCGACGAGTACCTCTACTTCCGAACCGATCACCACTGGACCGCGCTCGGCGCCTACTACGCCTACCGGTCGCTCGCGGAGTCAGCGGGGTTCCGTCCCCTCTCCCTGGGCGAGCTCGAGCAGCGCGTCCAGTCGAGGTACTTTCTGGGCTCCATCTATCGCCGCAAGAAGAGCGCTGCGATGCGTCGTCGCCCGGACCGAGTGGCCTACTTCATCCCGCCCGTCAGCCACGAGGGCGTGAAGTATTCGCGCAGTCGGCCTCGGCGCCCCACGGAGAGCCCATTTCTCCGGGAGAAGCTGCGCGGCTACAAGATGTTCCTCGGGGGCGATCATCCCCTGATGGTCGCGAACACCAGCGTGCAGAACGGGAAGAGCGTGATGCTGGTGAAGAACTCCTACGGCAACCCGTTCGCCATCTTCTTGCTCGCCCACTACGAGCGCGTGGTCGTGGTGGATTATCGCTACCAGAAGAAGCCGCTCGCGAAGCTGGTCGAGGAGCACGAGATCGATGATCTGGTCTTCCTGAACGTCTCAAGCCTCAGCGCGAGCCGGTCCCACCAGCGTCACCTGAAGAAGCTGCTCCGCGGTCGCCGCTGAGTCGGCTCAGGCCTTGAGCAGGGCCCCGATGGGGTCCACGCGCAGATCGGCGGGATCGCCCTCGATACCCACGTCCGTCATCAGGGTCTGGATGATGTGCTCCGGCTTGATGATCTCGCCGCCCGGATCCCACTGGCCGGTCGTGAGGTTCATCGGCGTGGGCTCCATGCCGATATCCGATGAGCGCCCGATGATCTGGCCGCCCTCGATGCCCGCGCCCGCGAGGATGCATCCGTTCGTCAGGCTGTGGTCGCGTCCGCCTCCGGCGTTGATCAACGCTCCTCGCTGGAACTCGGAGAAGACGACGATGGTCGTGTGATCGAGCCAGCTGCTCCCGGTGTCGCCGTAAGGGCTCGCCTCCAGATCCTCCATGAGTCGGGAGATGGCGTTGAACGCCTCCATCTGTCGAGGTCCCTGATCCTCGGCCCACTCCTCATAGTGGGTGTCGAGGTTGCTCGTCAGCTGGACGCTCACCACGCGGCTCACACCGCCCTTGAGAGCCTGGGCCGCAAGGGCCGCCTGGGCGCCCGGTGAGTTGCGGAGGCTGTTGGAGTTCGTGATCCCATAGTGGGCCCGCAGATCGGTCATCTCGTTCGTGGGCGCCATGAAGTCAAAGAGCGCGTCGAGCTGCTGTTCGACCATCTCGCCTGCGCGGACGCGCGACTCCTCGGAGCGCTGCCAGAACGGCGAGAGATTGGCCTCGGGACACTGAGCTGTCTGCTGCAGCAGCGCGTTGACCTGCTGGCGGGCGACGTTGGAGAGCTGGACCCCGTCAGGGGCGAGCGCGCGGACCAGGTCCTCGACCTGCGAGACCTTGAGGCCCGACGCGTAATTGGGCTGATCGACGTTGTAGCTCTCGACCCGCATGGCCAGGTTCGGGATGGGATTGTCTGCGCCGAGCGCTGAGGCGAGCCAGGTCGCGGCTGAGGAGCCTCGCGCCAACAGACCCGCTGGTGGCTTTCCGGTGAGGAAGCGCCTGCGGCCGACCTCGTGAGTGAGGGTGTCCATGCTCATGCCGCGGACGATGGTCATCTTGTCGAAGTGGTCGACGAGATCGCCCATGAACGGGCCCAGGTAGCGATCGGAGCCCACCGGGATCAGGGTTGTGTCGTAGTCCTCGATCCGCTCGTAGCCAGGGTCGATGAAGGTGTTCTTCACGTTCCCTGCGTGGAAGAACTGTGGATCTCGGGGGTCGAGGGACAGCAGGACATCCCAGCCGCCTCCGCAGTAGCAGAACACGAAGTACCGATCCTCGGTCAGGCCCTGGACGCCGGTCGCGTTCGCGAGCCAGCCCAGGGGCTTCATGCCGCCGAACGTGGCGAGGCCTCCGGTCGCCGCCAGCGAGCCGAGGAGGAACTTTCTGCGATTGAACGAGGAGTGCGACATAAGCCTAGTAGCTGAAGAATCGGGGGTGGGTCATGAGGGCGACACAGACGGCATTCCAAGCCTCGGTCGGCTCGGTGGAGGAGGCGTGAACGCTGTCGGCCAGCCAACGCCATTGGACGAGCTCCGGATCTCCGGCCTCGAAGCGCTTCCCGTGGAAGGCCAGGAGAAGATGGCGGAGGTTCTTGTCGATCGCCTCGGAGTCCCCCATGGGGTCCTGGGCATCGACGTGCACCATGAGGTGAGGCTCCGCGGCGAGCCCGAGGACCTCGCCTGTGATGAGCTTGCCGCAGACCTGGCGCGCGGCGTCGTCGAGGAACTTATGGAAGAGCTGGGAGGGCAGGAGGTCCTCCTGGGTGCTCTGCACGAAGTCGGGCTTACCGAGGGTCGCCGCGAGCTCCTCCCAGAGAATATCGCCGCCCTCCATCCAGTTCAGGCCACCCGTCAGGCGCTCCATGGACGCGGAGAGCTGATCGATGTTCAGACGCTGTCGGGCCCGGGTCGGCGGCTCGAAGGACGGAAGCTTGTCCACGTCCGCGATGTGGTCCTTGTCGACCCCGCTCGGATCCGATTGCTCGCTCACCGAGAGGGCCCCTGCCACGGTCGAGGGCTCCTCCGCCGGAGCGGAGCACGCGCTCAGCGCGAGCGCAGAGGCGATCAGGAGGTGTCTCATCGGACCCTCCTGTAGGTGTCGCTGGTCACGATCGCGTGGACGAGCTCCTTGAAGCGGAGGCCCGAGGCCACGAAGTGAGTCGCCAGATCTGTGAGCCACGGCTCTTCCCGGGGCTCCAGGCTGCGGCCCAGGAGCCACTCGCTGGTTCGCTTGGCCACGCACAGAGGCAGACGCCCATCCCCGACCGCCTTGCTCACGAGGAGCTCGGGTCCAGCCTCCACATTGATCTCGTGGTCGGCCCGCCGGAACACGTAGCTCTTCAGCTCGCCCAGGAACTCGGCCTCATGGGCCGTGAGGGGCTTGGTCAGATAGAATCGGTTGCAGTCCTCGCTGCAGTTCACGCCATAGGTGGCGCAGGCCATGCACTCGTCCCTGTGGCGCGGATAGGTCTCAGGGTCCAGGTACCCCGCTCCACCCTCGGCCCAGCGTCCCCAGTGAGCGGCGGCCGGCTCGAGGAGCGCGTGGCAGTACTTGCAGCCGTCACGCTGCTGAAGGTCCGGATGGGGGATGGCCTCTTCGCCGACCGGGATCCCGGAGTCAGGGGCCTGGAAGGGCTGACAGAGGAACGAGTCGAAGAAGCGGTTGGCGCGGGCGCGATCCGTCTGGAATCGAATCAGGTAGGCGGGCGCCGTCAGGATGCCCGCGTGTGCGGAGTCCAACGAGAGCTCGTACCAGGTGTCCTCTGCCGTGTAGTCCATCTCGGGGATCGTATCGGTCGACACCGAGAGTGGATCGAAGCGAATGCCCGCGAAGACGCCCGTCTGATAGCGAAGAAAGAAGGAGAGCGGCCCGTTGACGAACCCTCGTTGGCTCGTGAAGAGCTCCGTGTAGGCCTCGTCCTCCTCCATCACCGCGCGCACGCGCTCATCCAGGTCCGTCCCCAGAGCTCGAGTCACCGGCAGCTGACTGGTGCCATAGCGGCAGTAGCGGAGGTCCGGTCCGCATCCGCACGAGATGTCTGTGTTGGCCGACCGACCGCCACAGAAGACCCCGGTGAGACCATGGGTGTTGTCCTGGGCGTCGTAGCCGCAGACCTTGATGGTCGTGTCCGGCGCCCAGTAGGGGCTCACCAGGACGTAGCCCTCGCGATCTGTGCCGTCCGCCTGGGGCTTGGCGATCAGGTTGCCGTATGCGTCGAACTCCGCCGGCTCGTCCAGGCAGGTCACGAAGTCTCCGCGGTAGTTCAGGGTCGCGTTGGTTCGACGCCAGTACAGAAATGAGCCGCCCTCGCGTCGCAGGCTGAAGGACGCGCTGAACAGGTTTACATTCGTGATGTTTGGCCAGAAGTGGTTCCGATGAAACCGGACGCTCTGCTCCGCGAAGTCAGGTGAGCTCAGCCACTCCTGCAGCAGCTCCTGGGAGGAGACTACCCCCGTCTCTACCGCGTCATATTCGTTGATCGTAGGCGGATAGCCGCGCAGCTGAAGGCTCCAGGCCCGGAGCGTCTCGCTGTCCTCCATCACCGGCTCGTCGGGGGAGCATACGAGGTCCTGGTTCGGTAGATCCGCCAGCGCCGCAGTGGTCCAACCACACGCCAGGGCCACGACGACCAACACCAGTAGACGTACCTTCAACTCAGGCTCACTCCCACCCTTCTCACTCTGGAAAACCCGCGGCCTTCCAACCCTCAATCTGCGCAATCATAGCAGAGTCGAGGACCGGATTGGGAGGGAGGGGCATGGCGCCGTTGGAAACTACGAACAGAATTTCGTCGATCCGCTCCTCCCACTGCTCCCGAAGATACATCTGATCGGCTCCCAGCGCGCCAGGTCCATGGCACAGAACACAGCGGGCCTCGGAGATGGGCTGGATGTCCTCGGTCCATGTGGGCGGCGGAGGAGGTAGGGGCTCCTCGCCGACGCCCATCCGCCACACGCGCTCGTCATCGACGCCGATCAACGTCCCATCGGTATCGAGCTCCAACCACTCGCCGGTCACCGTCCCCTCGACGGGGCCAAACTGACCGTCTTGGTGGCGCCAGACGCCGTCCGCGGTCGCGATCCACAGGGCCCCGCTCTCGGCGCGGCCAGCGAGCTCGCCGACGGGAGACGGGAGCCGCAGCCAATCCCACTCGCCGTCGGTGGACCGCCTGTAGAGATCCCCGTTCACGCTCGCCCAGACCGTTCCGTCGGCATCGCACGCAAGGTCGAGGGCCGCCAAGCCCTCCACCCACGCGCTGACGCTGAGGTCGCCCCCGGCACCCGTGAGGGCATAGATGGAGGATTGTGACGCCACCCAGAGGGACGGGACACCGTCGACTCGACCGCCGTGGGCCAGGCGCGCGGGCACGGTGGGAAGGTCCTCCGGGGCGATGTCGTACAGGGCGCCGTCCTCGTGGAGCAGGAGGCCATCACCGGTCGATAACCAGAGCTGGTCTGCGTCCGGCCCGTAGGCCATGGCCGCGACCGGCTGATCGATGTGCTCGCTCAGGGGCGACGAAGCCAGCTGACCTTCTACGAAGCCCACGAGGCCACTCTCGCCGGCCAACAGGCTTCCGCTCTCACCCAGATCGGCGCCCAGCTCGATCGCGCCGAACTCGCCCTCGAGCGTGATCTCGAACCCCTGGTCGTCCAGGAGGCTGAGCGCGCCCTCGGCGTCTTGAATGAGGATCCCCTCAGCCGCGGGCAGCGCGAAGGTCGCGGGCGCGGACCGAAGCTCCAACTCCCAGGCGTCCCAGGTGACCTGGGCCTCGATCATGATGGGGCCGGAGGCGCTGCCCGTGTCGGAGGGGACGTCCTCGGCGGCGTCCGGTGTGAGCTCCGCGTCCAGACCGCCAGCGTCTCCCTGAGGACCCACGTCCGTGTCGTCCGTGTCGTCCGTGCCCACGTCGAGCGGGGTCATGTCGAGCCCCACATCCCCGGGCTCCGGGTGCACGGTCTCCACCATCTGTTCCCCGCAGCCCGAGCAGGCGAGCAGCAGCGCGAGGATGAGGTGCGGATAGCGGTGAGTTGAGGCCAAGGTCCCACCAGAATAACCTTATGGAGGTACCAAGGGTAGAGGACGGCCTCTGACACGGTTACACTGCGGTGCTGGGTCGTCGCCTGGAGGAGTTATGGGTCTCATGAAGCGCGGGTTGTTCGGTTGGGTGCTGGCTCTCGCGCTGGTGGCGTGCGCCGAGGAGAGCGCGCCGGTGGCGCCGCCCGATGACGTGGGGGTCACCGTGGACGTTGTCGACGCTGGCGCGGAGATCGCCGAGGGCGATGTCACCGTGGACGTCGGAGCGCCCGACGTGCCTGACGAGGACACGGTTGAGCCAGATGTCGCCGCCGAGGACACCGGGTCGGACACCGGGTCGGACGCCGCGCAGGACACCGGACCAGACGCCGCACAGGACGCTACCCCTGAGGTGGTCGACGCGGGGCCGCAGCCTTGCGACCCCCCACTTGAGCTGTCAGCGGAGACCCAGACCACCCTGGCCTACGGGCTCTTGCCGCTGACCCCGAGCGGGGGCACGGGCGCCTACCGCTTCGAGCTCGTCGATAACGGCTCTGGCGGCATGGTCCACGAGCTGCTCGGCTCCTATCTGGCCGGTGGTGAGGTGGGCGTCGAGGACGTGGTGCGCCTGACGGACCTGGGCTGCGTGGGTGAGGCGACCCTCGTGATCGAGGTCGTCGAGTACTTCTCGATGATCCCCGAGGAGGTCGAGCTCTCCCCCTTGAGCGGCTTCACGTACATGTTCGAGGGGGGCTCAGGTTTCATGGTCTGTGAGCTGGTCCTCAACCTCTCCGGAGGATCCGTGACCGAGGACGGGGTGTATACGGCCGGTGAAGACCTGGGGGTCGACGTGGTTCGGTGCACGGATACCCAGACGGGTGAGGTGGTCGAGCGGACGGTGCACGTCGTGGACGACGCCCAGCTCATCGCGTCACCCCCCCAGATCGTCATCCCGCAGGGGAGCACGTA
>CALCNF010000328.1 GCA_937897815.1 uncultured Pseudomonadota bacterium
CGCGCGGCGGGGACCACCAGGCTCCTGGCCATCGACGGAGGTACGGGGCCCGAGGAGGTGTCTCGTGAGGTTCGGATGACCCTGGCCACCGCGGCGGACCTCCAAGACCTGCCGCCCGGAGTGAAGGTCGAACCCCTGGCCGATGGGGCGAGCGTTCCCTTTCCGATCGATGATCTCTACGAAGCCTGGCAGAGGGTCGCCGCGGCGAGCCCGACGGGTGAGCCGCTTCACGTGGCGCGAATCCGGAGTCGAGTCGACCGCCTGGAGATCCTGATGACGGTCGCCCTGGGTCGCGAAAAGGACCCTGAGTCGTGGATCGAGGAGTTTCGAAGCGCAGCGGGAGAGACCCTCGAAGGCCGAGGAGACCTCACGCTGGGCGTGACGGTCCTCGATGAGCGCCCAGCCTTGAGGGAGAACGCCCACGATCCGGATTGGCTGCGAATGGTTGAGACGACCCTCGAGGAGCTCGGCCTGCCGAGCGGAGGGGGAGCGGGCCGCCTGACCAGCGACGCCGGTCACCTCCAATCCAGCGGGGTTCCAGCTCTGGTCTGGGGCCCGGGAGAGATCGAGGAGATGTTCACGCCCACTGAGTCCGTGGAGGTCGAGGAGCTGGAGCGGGCCCTCGAATTCTACGAGCGAATGATCCGGCGATGGTGCACCTGAGATTCGGTCGTCCGTTGACACCCGCAGGCGCGCGCTGCTAGAGCCACGCCGATGTTGTTCACCACCGTACGCGCCTCTTGCCTCGCCGCGCTCCTGGCTCTCGGCCTTCTGGGCGCCTGCGCCCTGCCTCAGCCCCAGGCGCTCGATCCCGAGGCCTCAGCGCGCCAGGACTACCTGGAGGCGATGGAAGAACTGGTGGCGGGCAACTACATCCAGGCGACCATGCTCTTCAACAAGGTCACCCGGGCGCCCCGCTACGTCCGGTACGGAGCCCTGGCGAGGGTCCGAATCGGGGACGCCCTCTACCGCCAGCAGCGCTACGAAGAGGCCATCCAAGCCTACCGCGCGTTCACCTCGCAGTTTGGCAGCGATCCGAACGTGCCCTACGCCAGGTTCAAGATCGCCCAGTGCTTTGGTCATCGAATCCCGTTTGAGTGGTTCGCCTCGCCGCCCGCCTACGAGATGGACCTGACGATGACGCGGCAGGCCCTGAGCGAATACAAGAGCTTCGTAAAGACCTTCCCCACGAGCCGCTACTCCGCCGAGGCCCGGGAGAAGATCACGGAGCTCCGCGATTCCCTGCTCGCTCACGAGTATTACGTGGCCGACTACTACGCCAAGCGGGAGAAGTGGCGGGCCGTCGCCTGGAGACTCCAGGGAGCCCTGGAGCGCTACCCGGACCTGGCGAAAACCGAGAAGGTGATGTTCCGCCTCGGCGACGCCTACGAGCGGGCTGGTGATCTTGAAGACGCCGAGCGCGCCTACGCCCTGTACCAGGAGTCGTTCCCGGCCAGCGAGCGACTTCCGGAGGTCACGGAGCGGTTGAAAATCATTCGACAGCAGCGGTCGAGTGCTCTATAGAACGGCGCTCCGGAAATCACACCGGTCACTCCGAGTAAGGGATCACTAAAGGAGAAGAGCATGTCGAAGAAGACTCCTAAGCAGCTCGTTGAAGCGAAGTTCGGAACCCGCGGCGACCTGGTCGACGCGATCTTGAAGCTCACGGGCGACGGCGGCGACTCGCGGTCGAGCCTCATGGGAACGACCAACAAGAAGCTCCTGCGCATCCACGAGGTCGCCCAGGAAGTGTCGGACAAGCACGGCGGCAAGTCGGGCCTCATCGACGCGATCGCTGGCCTTCAGTTCAAGTCTGGCAAGCCGAACGCTGGCTGGCGGGAGAAGATGGAGGGCAAGACCGTGAAGTTCCTGCTCGACCATCACCGACAGCTCTCGACGCGCGGATAACGACGCGCCGTGAAATGAGATCCCGCCCTCACCTGTTCAAATGGGTGAGCCGGGACGAATCAGGTGTCGAACACGATGTCTGAGCCGGGCTTGGCGGCATTGACGCTGGCCCTAAAATTTGATTGAATAACAGGCGTGTGTGCCGTCCGACTCCAAGGTGGTTTCGGTGCGCGGTGAGTGAGCGACCTATGCGGCAGATCGTCTGCCGGGCTCATCCATCGCTGGGGCGATACGCTCTCGGTTCAAGGAGTTCCCGTGGAGCCCACCTTCAAGATTGGTGATAAGGCCGTATACCCGGCGCAGGGCGTCACCGAGATCATGGGTATCGAGAGCATGCAGATCGGGGACATTCAGCAGAACTTCTATGTCCTGCGCGTCCTGGACACGGACAAGAAGATCCGTATCCCCCTGAACAAGGTGAACGCTGTCGGGCTCCGCTCCGTGATCCACGGCGAGGAGGTCGAGGAGGTCTACGAGATCCTCCGAGAGCGACCCCTGAAGTTCGATCAGCAGACCTGGAATCGCCGTTACCGACGCTACCTTGAGAAGATCAAGACGGGCTCGGTGTACGACGTGGCTGAGGTCCTTCGTGACCTCTACCTCCTGAAGTACGACAAGAACCTCTCGTTCGGTGAGCGCAAGATGCTCGACACGGCGCGGAGCCTCCTGGTCAAGGAGCTCTCCATCGCCAAGGACACAACCGAAGAGAAGATCGAGACCGAGCTTGAGGAGATGTTTGGCGGCAGCGAGGCCCTGACCGGCACCGACTGAGCGCGCGCGGCGCCGTCGTAGCGCCCCCGAACGCCTGTGGACCCGTGCCTTGGAGCGGCCCTACGCTTCGACGATGACCTGCGCGGCGCGCATGAGCTTTCCGTTCATGACGAATCCGCGACGCAGGACCTTGTTGATCTTGCCGGTCTCGACCTCACCGGTCTCGCTGCGCTGCATCGCCTCGTGGAGTGAGGGGTCAAAGATCTCCCCTTCCGGATGGATGCACTCGAGACCGAGCCGCGCGAGCTCTGAGAGGAGCTGAGAGTAGACCATCTCAACGCCCGCGATGACCTTGTCCGCGCTCTTGGCCGATGGAGCGGACTGAATGGCGATGTCCAGGGTATCGAGGATCGGAAGTAGGCGGTCAAAGACGTCTTTCCGCCCCTTCGTCCTCGCCTCCTTGGCCTGCTCCTCCATGCGCTCTCGGTACTGCTCGGTCTCACGACCGAACTGCTGCACCTGCTCGCGGAGCTCCTTAACCTTCGCCGACTCCTCCACCTCAGGGGTGCGGGTAGGCACAGGGGCCTCTTCCGGGAGGTCCTCCTGCGCACCCCACTCACCGCGACTGGGGGGCGGCATCATTCGGCGGGTCGAGGGTCCCTGCCCGCCTGTGCGGCGCGGGAGCTCTGGCGTCTTCTTCGTGGGGCTCGACTCTGCGGCGCCACCTCCGGGCATGGAGACCGAGCGGAGGGCGGCCGCGACGGCGTCCTCGAGACTCTCCTCCTTCGTCTCAGAGTGCGGAGCAGCCGGGCTGGGGCGCAAAGAGCGTGGACGGCGCGGTGGAGGCGGAGCGCCTTGTAGCCCACGATTGGGCCTGGGTACCTCCGCAACGGTCTTATCGACCACACCTCGAGCATCCCCCGGGTTCCCATACATGGCCTCGACCGACGCGATGCTCTCCTCCTCGGTCTCCGCGAGCATGGCGTCGAGCCAGGCGTCGTTGTCCTCGACGGCTGGCGCCTCCGTGGTCGCAGTGTCGAGCGCGGAGCGCAGCATGTCGTCGAAGCCGGGCTCCGGCACCGTGTCAGGGGCCGCGCTATCCTCTCCGCTGAGGAAGGCCTCGATCTCTTTGAGACTGTCGCCTGGGGAGTCGTCGTTGCTCATGGTCTCTGTCGTTGAATCTCTTGACCGTTGGGTCACTGGTACGGGCAGCATCTAGAACGGACGGGGGCGACTCCGAGCGCGTGAAACGCTGAACTGATGGTAGGGCCGACCTGAAACCCTGTCCAACGACGCCTACGAAAACCCTCCCGGACGGGGAAACCGTCTCCTGGATTCCTCAGGGCGCGATTCGGTTGCGACCGGCGCGCTTCGCCTCATAGAGGCGCTCATCAGCCGCGCCCACCAGGTCCGTCGGGCGCACCATGTCCGGGTCAAAGGCGGCCACGCCGATGCTCACCGTGACCTGGATATGCTGGTCCTCGAAGCAGAAG
>CALCNF010000329.1 GCA_937897815.1 uncultured Pseudomonadota bacterium
GATCGTCGAGCCTATGACGGTCGAGAGCGGTCTTCTCACCGCGTCCCTCAAGGTCAAGCGCTCGGTCGTCTACGATCGCTACGCTGACCTGATCGACTCCCTGTACGACAAGTCCGCTGGCTGAGTTCGGCTGCGCTCTGACCCGCGCCGAAGCATCCGAGCCTCATTCGGGCCAGGGGCCGGCGCTTGATCCGTACTCCGGGCTTGCCCATAAGTAGTACGAGCGCGCGCCCACGAAGCCGAGCGCGCGCATCGAATCGAAATGAGGACCACGAAATGATGAAGCGAATCGCTCTGCTCACCTGCCTGTTTGCGCTCGCCGCCTGTGGTGAGGACGAGACGCCGAGCGCGACCCCTGCGGATATCTACGCGTCGGACATCCCCGGGACCGATGTGACCGTCGGACCGGACGTGCCCACGGCTCCCCCGGCTGGACAGGGGCAGCTCAGCTTCGCTCTTGAGGTCGGAGACGACGGCGTCGCCTGTGCAGACATCGGGGACCACTGTTCGCTTCTCTTGTCCACGAACGCACAGCGCAGCCTTGAGGTTCGCTATACGGTGGACGGAGCGCCCATGCCCTCGTCGGTGATCTATTTCGAGATCACGGAGGATCCCATGGACCTTGGAAGTCTCACGGCTCTCTCGGCTTACACCGACGCGGACGGCGTCGGCTCCGTCGACGTCAAATCCGTGAAGCCATCCCAGGGCGAGCTGGTGGTCAAAGCGTTCGTTCTCGATGAGTCCGTCGCGCCGCTCTATTTCGACATCATCGTGAGCAGTAAGAGTCAGGTGCCCCTTACGGTCTCGACCGAGTACAGCGGTGAGGCGAGCTTGAGCAGCTGGGTCGTCCGCCTGTATGCGCAGGGCGCGGACGGCGAGCCCAGCTGCGAGGACCCCATGGCGCTCTACGAGGCCTCGGTGCCTGCCACGATTCAGGGACCTCCCAAGCAGCTGAGCCAGACCGCCAAGTTCCTGGAGTTCCCCGGGCTCGCGGATGGCGGCCAGGAGCGCTTCACGGTCCTCGCGTTCAGCGAGAGCCTCGATGGAACCTTGCTGGCTTGGGGCTGTGATGATGTGGAGGCGGTCGTGAGCACCACGACGTCGACCAACGTCCTGGTGCCCCTGGTCGATCGCCCACCCACGTTCGCGGGCACCTACAACGTGACGACCTTCCTGGACCTGACGACAGGAATCCCAGAGCCCTACAAGACCACCGTCGATTTGGTGCTTGGGCTCTTCGAGAGCCCATCGGGTCAGCTCCTCTCTCTCGCCTGCGCCATCGCGCCGCCTGACTCCACGATCGAGGACCTGTGCGGGCTCGTCTATGTCGATCCGACCAACCCCAGCCTGGACGACCTCACGGCTACGGGCGCTGTGGTCGTTGACCTCATCGACAGCGCCATCACCGATCTCACGGCCGACACCGCCTGGGGCGCTGCGCTCACCGTAGGCAAGGACGTCGCCGACATGCTCCGAGGACTGGAGCTCCACGCGACGCTGACCTTCTCAACGGAGCCTGGCCCCGACATGGCGTGGAGCGTCGACGAGACCGCCGAGTCCTGGGACGGCGTCACCTTGAAGTGGGGCCTGAACGCCAACTGCGATCCGGAGGTCGACGAGAGCTGCGGCGAGAAGAGCCTCTTTATGACGGCCATCCAGCCCGAGGCTGTCTCCGGGGCGTTCGAGGCCTCCCTCGATGAGGAGTTCAGGCTCTCGATCGTCGAGCACAACCTGAACCTCTACTACGGCGCGCTCCTGGACTCCGTCCTGCAAAAGCTGGTGCTTCCCCTCGCGGCGGGCGACGGCTCGGATGGACTGCCGGCCATCAACTCCTACGAGGACTTCATTCTCATGCTGGTCGGCGGCGGCAAAGACTGCCTCGACCCCGCCAGCCCCCTGACCTGCTGCGAGCAGCTCGTGCAGTCCATTGAGAACCAGATCTCCTTGCCTGGGCAGAGCACCGCGCAGGTCATCGAATCCGCCTGCGATCAGCTGGTAGACGCCGGCGCTGAGTGGCTCAGCGACAGCCTGACGGGTCTCGACAGCGACGAAGGCCTGCTCATCGGAACCGCCAGCCCGTGCGCGAGCTATGACGTCAACGCCGACCTCACCATCGACGCCTTCGGTTCCAAGGAGCTCGACGGGATGTGTACCTGGGCGATGACCCTGGGCACCGACACCCCTGTGACCTTCGAGGGATCCTTCTACGCCGTTCGCGCCGACTGAACCCTGCCGCCGGCCTCGCGGGTTCGCGCGCGCGGGCGGGCCCGTTGTCCTCAGCCCCTCATCTCGTTACGATGGTGAGGTCCGTGGCGGTCGCCGCGGGCGCAATGAAGGTTGGTGGAGGGTCACGTGGGGCTACGACGCGCGCTGTCGCTTTTGGGTTCGTTTCTTCTGATCTCGGTGAGCGGCCATGCCGCGCTAGCTGCTCTGCTTACGGATCCGAATGACGATCGGGTCTGGCAGGGCGCGGACCTCGATACGCTAAGGGTCGCCTTTGAGTTCCAGAGCAACCAGGATCTCATTGACGCCGGCCTGCTCGATGACGCCGTCTTCGAGAGCTGCATCGACACGGACACCTTTCAGGCGCCGCCCGCCGGTTCGGCCTGCAACGCGGCCTCAAGCTGTCTGAGCACCGCGACGTACATCGGCAACGTGGAAGGCTGCTCAGGTTATGGTCTGAGCGCCAGCGACTACTCGTCGACGTGCACCACGAGCGCAATCAACGAGTTCATGGACCGAGCGAACTGCCTCGACATGTGGTTCGTCGAGGACACCGGAAACGAGGACTTCAGCACCGCGCCGGTCTGGGACATCGGGGCGGCCGTCGGGCGTATGGTCGTATTTCCGATCGTGGAGCAAGCAGACCAGCCCTACGAGTCGCTTGAGTTCAGCGTCTACATGTCGAACAACCCCAACGCGTCCGAGGTCGGCACCGATAGTGAGACCCAATGGGTGGCCGCGAGTCTGGTCAAGGTCTACCTGGAGGGGTGGCATGCCGGCTGGGTGCTCGACGGTTTTGCGACCGAGTGGCACCTACCCGCCGGCAAAGAGCTGCGCTACGTCACGGTGATCTCCGGTGGCTCCGCGGCGCTCTCTTCGGATGGGAACATCTATGTGGACTCGGTCGTGGGCCTGACGGGCAGCGGCGAACCTGTGTGCATAGGAGCGAACGACGAGGACGCGGACGGCACGTGCAACGACACCGACAACTGCCCGGACACGCCCAACGCGAGCCAGGAGGACTGGGACGTCGATGGCAAGGGCGATGCCTGCGACCCCTGCCCCTTTGATCCTCAGGATGACATCGACGGAGATGGGATCTGCGGTGATGTGGACACGTGTGAGAACCTGGCGAATCCAGACCAGGTAGACACCGACCAGGACGGATTTGGTGACGAGTGCGACATCTGCCCATTCCTCATCAACATCAGTCAGTGGGACGACGACAGCGACGAGATCGGTAACGAATGCGACAACTGTCCCAACCACTACAACCCGACCCAGGCCGACACGGACGATGACGGCCTGGGTGACGAGTGCGACAACGATCAGGACGGCGACGGGATCATCGATCTCGCCGACAACTGTCCGGAGATCCCCAACGCCGACCAGGCCAACGCCGATAATGACGCCTTTGGTGACGTCTGCGACGAAGACGCTGACAACGATACGCTCCCCAATGAGAGCGACAACTGCCCCAATGTCTGGAACAAGTGGCAGGCCGACATGGACGGCGATGGGATCGGCGACGACTGCGACGATGACATCGACGGGGACGGGATCGCGCCCGAGGAGGACAACTGTCCGAACCATAACAACCCCGGTCAGGAGGACATGGACGGGGACAGCTTTGGCGACGCTTGTGACGTGGACGCCGACGACGACGGGATTGAGAACGGAAACGACTCCTGTCCTCTGATCTACAACCCCGACGATCAGTCCGCGGACAAGGACTTCGATGGCATTGGAGATGAGTGTGACGAGGACGTCGACGGGGACGGCGTAGACAACGTCGATGACAACTGCCCCGATTACCTTAACGCGGGCCAGGAAGACCTCGATGAGGACGGCCTCGGCGACGACTGCGACGACGATTGGGACGGCGACGACGTCGACAACTGGATGGACAACTGCCCCTACAACTTCAACCCGGGGCAGGAGAATGACGATGGCGATCTCGACGGCAACGCCTGCGACGACGACGAGGACGGAGATGGTTGGCAGGACGCGGACGACAACTGCCCCGAGCTCTCCAACCCGTTCCAATGGGACATGGATGAAGACGGCGCTGGAAACGAGTGCGACAACTGCTTCGAGATCCCCAACGCGGACCAGCTCGACACCGACGGCGACGGGATCGGAAACGCCTGCGACAACTGCCCGTACGTGGCTCCTGATGACCAGAGTGACTACGACAATGACGGCATCGGGGACCTCTGCGATGACGACATCGATGACGACGGCTTCTCGAATCAGACGGACAACTGCCCGTCCATCGCGAACATCGACCAGGCGGATCTCGACGGCGACCTGATCGGCGACTTCTGCGACACCGATAAAGACGGCGACGATATCCTGAACGCCGAGGACAACTGCGAGGACACGCCGAATCCGCTGCAAGGCGACATCGACGGTGATGCAACTGGCGATGAGTGCGATTGGGACAAGGACGGCGATAACCTTCCCAACCAGTGGGACAACTGTCCGGGCCACTACAACCCGTTCCAGGAGGACTCCAATCAGTCCGGAACGGGCGACGCGTGCGACGACGACCTCGATGGAGACGGCGTCGGGAACGACGACGACAACTGCCCCTACGCTGCCAACGTGACTCAAGATGACATGGATGGCGACGAGATCGGCGACGCCTGCGATCCCGACAAAGATGGAGACGGCCACGAGAACCAGGACGACAACTGTCCGGATCAGGTGAACATCTTTCAGCAGGACTGGGATGGAGATGGGATCGGCGACGGCTGCGACCTCGATAAGGACGGGGACCTGGTCGGCAACATCTCGGACAACTGCCCGACCTTCCCCAACCCCGGACAGGAGGACATGGACGAGGACGGCGCAGGAGATGGCTGCGACGACGACATGGACGGAGACGGGTTCGCCAACGCGGACGACAACTGCCCGGAGAACTTCAACGCAGACCAGAGCGATGAAGACGGCGATGGCGCCGGCGACCCCTGCGACTCCGATATCGACGGCGATGACATCAACGATGACATCGACAACTGCATGGACGTACCCAACCCGAGCCAGGGCGACATCGATGGAGACGGCGTCGGAGATGTCTGTGATTCAGATATGGACGACGACGGCCACCCGAACCTCAGCGACAACTGCCAGACGGTAGCGAACGGCAGTCAGTTGGACATGGACGGAGACGGAGTTGGCGACAGCTGCGACACGGATATCGACGACGACGGCGTGCTCAACGACGACGACAACTGCGTGAACGTGGCCAACGAGGATCAGGTCAATACGGATGGCGATGAGGAGGGAGACGCTTGCGACGCCGACTCCGATAACGACACCGTGCCCGACCTCACCGATAACTGTCCGCTGGTCGCCAACGTCGAGCAGGGAGACGTCGACGGAGACGGCATCGGAGACCTGTGTGACGACGACAACGACTCTGACGGTATCAAGAACGACGAGGATAACTGCCCGGATACCGAGAACCCGGAGCAGACCGATCTCGACGGGGATGGACTCGGAGACGCGTGCGACGCCGACATGGACAACGACGGCACGGATAACCAATGGGATACGTGCCCCGAGATCGCCAATGATCAGTTCGCCGACCTCGACCAGGACACCCTCGGCGACGCCTGTGATGACGACATCGACGGTGACGGATTGCTCAACGATGACGACAACTGCCCCTCCTACGGCAACCAGGAACAGAAAGACATGGACGGCGATGGCGTCGGTAACTGGTGTGACGTCGACATGGATGGCGACGGCGTCGACAACCTCGAGGACAACTGCGAGCCGGTCGCGAACCCGGAGCAGGAGGACATCGACAACGATAGCTACGGCGACGCCTGCGACCCGGATATGGACGGCGACGGAATCCTGAACGCGCAGGACTCATGTCCCATCCACAAAGACGCTACCGAAGCGGATATGGATGGGGACTCCCTGGGCGATCTCTGCGATGACGACATCGACGGTGATGGGCTGCTCAATGACGAGGACAACTGCCCGACGACCCTCAACGCCGATCAGGAAAACCAGGACGGCGACGCTCTGGGTGACGCCTGCGATGACGACATGGATGGCGACGACGTCCTCAATGATGAGGACAACTGCCCGATGGCGTCGAACGCGAGTCAGGCGGACATGGACTCCGACGGTCTCGGAGACCTCTGCGATGAGGACGCCGATGGTGACGGCCTGATCGGGGACGCGGACAACTGTCCACTCGCGAGCAACGCACAGCAGAACGACATGGACGAAGACGGCGTGGGTGACGCGTGCGACGAGGACATGGACGGCGACGCGTTCGAGAACGACGTGGACAACTGCCCGGCGCTTCCGAACAACCAGGCGGACATGGACACGGAC
>CALCNF010000330.1 GCA_937897815.1 uncultured Pseudomonadota bacterium
CCCCCGCTCGACCCGCTACCTTCATCCCTCATGACACACGTTCTCTTGACCAACGACGATGGAATTTCGGCTCCCGGCCTCGCCTCACTCGAGCGCTGCGCGCGCCGGCTGTTCGATCGCGTTACGGTCGTGGCGCCGGACAAAAACCGCAGCGGCGTGGGACAGGGTTTGACCCTTGAGGATCCTCTGCGCTGCGTCCCCGCCGGCGAAGACCGTTATGCCTTGAGTGGCACGCCGACCGACTGCGTTATCGTCGCCATGAACAAGATGTTCCGCGACCAGCGCCCCGACTTCGTGCTCTCGGGCGTGAACCGAGGACCGAACCTGGGGCGCGACGTCTTCTATTCGGGGACCGTCGCGGCGGCCCGAGAGGGGCTCTTCCATCAGGTCCCTTCGGTCGCCCTGAGTCTCGCGGGCGATGCGCGGTTCCCTTTTGAGGCGCTTGAGCCTGCCGTCGAGCGAGTGCTTGAGGTGCTCGTGGGCCGAGAGTGGGGCGACGGATACCTGATGAACGTGAACATCCCCGTCCCTCCAGCGACGCCAGTGGGTGCAGGCTGGAGCGGGGTCCCCGGGATCAAGGGAATGCAGGTCACCAGTCTCGGTGAGCGCTTCTACAACAATGAGCTCATCGTGCGGGAAGACCCTCGAGGCGGTGAGTACATCTGGCTGGGAGGCGCGTGGCCGACCCTGCTCGACCGGCCAGGAACCGATTGCAACGCCGTGCGAGAGGGCTACATCTCGTTGACGCCTGTGGGCGTGGAGCTCACGGAGCGCGCCGCGCTAGACCATTGGTCCGACCTGGAGGAAGGCGGATGATTGAAGAGACCCTGGATCGTTTGATGCGCGACGTCCCTGACTTTCCGAAGCCCGGGATCGTGTTCAAGGACATCACCCCGCTGCTGGCGGACGCGAGCGCCCTTCGAGAGGTCGCCCAAGCGATGGCGGCGCCGTGGCGCGATCGCGGTGTGACCCACGTGGTGGGCGTGGAGTCGCGCGGCTTCCTCTTTGGAACCGCCGTCGCCATGGAGCTCGGCGTGGGCCTTATCCTGGTGCGCAAGCCGGGGAAGCTGCCCTGCCCCACCTACAGCGCTGACTACACCCTGGAGTATGGGACGGACAGGCTGGAGATTCATCAGGACGCGCTTGATAGCGGGTCAAACGTCGTCGTCGTGGACGACGTGCTGGCGACCGGCGGCACGGCCGGCGCGGTCGCAGAGCTGATCGCCCAGGGGGGTGGCCAGCTCGCCGGCTTCGGGTTCCTCCTTGAGCTCGGCTTCCTGGCGGGTCGCGAGAAGCTGCCCTCTGGGGCCGCCGTGGAGAGCCTCAAGATCCTCTAGCGCCGGGCGCTCACTGGATTCGTGTTCCTGCGGGCGCAGGAGCGCCGGGGCGGAGGAGGTGAACGCCGCCCTCCGCATCCTCGGTCGTGAGCAGCATCCCCTGGCTCTCTACCCCGAAGATCTTTCTCGGCTTCAGGTTCGAGACCAACACCACCTGCGTGCCCACGAGGCTCTCCGGGGCGTAGTGCTTCGCGAGCCCAGAGAGCACTGTCCGCGTCTCTGTCCCCAGGTCGAGCTCAAAGATCAGCAGCTTGTCCGCTCCCTCGACGGGACCACAGGACTTCACGTCTGCTACCACAAGCTGCACGGCGAGAAAGTCATCGAACTCGATCACGTCGCTGTCCTTCTTTGGCTTTGATTTCGCTTTCTTTGGAGCCTTGGCCTGGGGCTCCGCTGGGGTCTCCTCCGCCTCTTCGGGAGGCTCCGCGCGCGGGAAGAGACCCTTGCCCATGGAGATGGCGCTCCCCTCCTCCAGGTCGCCCCACTGTAGGCTGGCCAGCGTGGTGATCGCCGGCGATGTGCCCAGGCCTTCATGGAGCTCTGCCATCTTCATGGGCATGACCGGTGTCAGGAGCCAGGAGACGTGGCGCAACCCCTCCAGCACCGTATACAGGATGCGGCCCGCGGCCGCCGGGTCGGTCTTCACGACCTTAAAGGGCGCGGTGTCCGTCACGTACTTGTTCAGGCTTCGGACAAACTGAAGGGTCTCCTCAATCGCCGAGTGGATCTTCAGGTCGCCGACGAGCTCGGGCACGCGGCGCCGCAGGGCGCTCGCCATCTCATGGAGCACCCTCTCCTCTTCGCCCGCCGCGCCTTCGGTCGGCACCTTGCCATCGAAGTAGCGATCGACGAGGCCCGCCGCTCTCCGGGCTAGATTGCCGAGGTCGTTCGCGAGATCGCTGTTGTTACGGCGTACGAGCATGGCCTCCGAGAAGTCGGAGTCGAGCCCGATCACCATGTCGCGCATCAGGAAGTAGCGGAGCACGTCGGCCCCATAGACGTCCTTCATGCCCAGGGGGCTCACGACGTTGCCGAGGCTCTTGGACATCTTGGCCTCTCCGCGCAGCCACCACCCGTGGGCGATGATGGACTTGGGGAGCGGCACGCCGAGGGCCAGCAAGATCGTCGTCCAGTAGACCGAGTGGGTCGTCAGGATGTCTTTGCCCAGCAGGTGGTTGGAGTGGGGCCACCACGTCTGAAAGAGGTCGTCGTCACCGCCGTAACCCAGAGCGCTGATGTAGTTGAGCAGCGCGTCGAACCAAACATAGGTCACGTAGTCCGTGTCGAACGGAAGCTCGATGCCCCATGCGAGGCGCGCCTTGGGGCGAGAGATGCACAGGTCCTGGAGGCCCTTGTCCAGAAACCCAAGCACCTCATTGGCCCGGTGGGGCGGGCGGATGAACTCGGCGTTCGCCTCGATGTGCGCGCGCAGCTGGTCGCTGTACTTGGACATTCGGAAGAAGTAGTTCCGCTCTACGATTTTCTCGACGTCCTGCCCGGAGTCGGGGCACTTGCCGTTGACCAGGTCCTTCTCCGTCCAGAAGCGCTCCGCCGCGGTCGAGTACCATCCTTCGTAGTCCTCGGCATAGATGTCGCCGGAGTCGAAGAGCTGCTGCAGCGCGGCTCGGACGACGACCTTGTGACGCTCCTCAGTCGTCCTGATGAAGTCGTCATTGGATACATGCATCTGCGGCAGCAGCTCGCGAAAGGCCTCGCTGAGCTCGTCGCAGTGGGCCTGGGGGCTGATGCCACGATCGAGGGCGGCTTTCTCCACCTTCTGGCCGTGCTCGTCGGTGCCCGTCAGGAAGTAGGTCTCGTTGCCAAAGAGCCGCTGGAACCGGGCCAGCGTGTCGGCCAGCGCCGAGCAGTAGGCGGTGCCGATATGGGGTCGATCGTTGACGTAGTAGATCGGCGTCGTGATGTAGTAGCGCCCGTCCACGCTCATGAAGCACCTCCAGAGGGTCAGGTTTCCTACGTCTCGGTCTCCGAGGCTGTCAAGGACCGCGCGCACGCACCATGAGGCTCAGCCTCGCTTCCAACATCCTTGACCCTTGGTTCGAAGCGCTGGTAGAAGCCCGGCCGTCCTGGGACCCTGGGTCCCCGTAGCTCAGTTGGATAGAGCGACCGCCTCCTAAGCGGTAGGTCACAGGTTCGAATCCTGTCGGGGACGAACAGCCCTTACCCTACCCCCTCTAACCCGTCTCGGAGAACAGCATGAATCGGTCAGACCTGGTAGACGAGATTGCCCGACGCAACCAGCTCCCACGCCGCACCGCGGATGTCGCGGTAGGCACGGTGTTCGGCGCTATCTCCGACGCACTGGTGGACGGTGATCGTATCGAGATTCGTGGGTTCGGGAGCTTCATCCCACGGGAGTACGAGGGCTACGTGGGACGAAACCCCAAGACGGGAGGCTCGGTTAAGGTCGCCTCGAAGCGTCTACCGTTCTTCCGCGTGGGCAAGGCGCTGCGCGAGATCGTGGACGGCGCTTAGTAGTTCGCGCGGACGCTCTCGGGGGCGAACCCCAGCTCGGCGAACTGGGCCCGGACGGCCTCCTCCATGGCTCGAACTCCGGCCACATGAGCGACGGTGGTGCCGGGATCCAGGTCGAGCTCGGCCAGGAGCTCCTGCACGAAGCCCGTGGATCCCGCCCAGGACGCGTCAGCCTCATCGACCGTGAGCGCGAGCTCGACGCCCGCCGCGCGCCAGGAGTCAAACTCTTCAGCGCAACACAGGGCGGCTGGGCTTGCCGCGCCCATGACCATGACCAGGCGGCCGTATCGCTCTCGAGTCGTAAGCGCCTCAACCAGCGCGGATCGCAGGGGGGCTACGCCTGTGCCGACGCCCACAAACACCAGGTCCTTTCCTACGACCGGCTCAAGGGGGAAGCCGTGCGCGATGGGGCCCGCGATTCGCACCGCGTCTCCGTCCTTGGCCGCGAGGACGCTGTCGGCCGCCTCACCGCCGGGGCGAAGATAAAACCTCAGGTTGGGGCCCTCGCTGGGCGCTGAGCCGATGGCAAAGTAGCCTGGCTTGGCGCTCCCTGCGGCCAGCGTGACCACGTGCCCAGGCACAAAGCTGAGGGCCTCTTCTGGCCGGATCTCCACACACTCCACGCGGCTGGATGCCGTCCATTGTCGTATTCGAGTTCCGGTGAGGTCGTTCATCGGGCTGCCCCTCTGTTGAGTTGGACCCAGCTTGGTCCCGCCCCGGCGCGAGGTCAACACCTCGCCTGTGGCGTTGTCCTCTCGCCTGGCGGTTGGTACATATGTGGAGCGTAATGTTCGTTTGGTCTCGTCTAGGGGGCGCACGCTGATGAACTGTCCTGCCTGCAACCACATGAATCTTGAGGGCGCCGTTCGGTGCGAGATGTGTGGCCATGACCTCGCAACGGCGACGGAGGCGGGTGAGGGTTCCCTGGCTACGATGGCCATGCCTGTCCCTGCGGAGCTCCTGCAGGCCGCCGCCGAGGCCGCGGCTGAGGTCCAGGCGGATCTGGCCCGCGCTGAGGAGGCCTCCGAGGAGGAGGACAGCATGGGAGCGACCATGGGCATGCAGGCGGTCCCGGCCGAGCTGCTGAACCTGGCGATCGATCCCGAGACCGGCGAGTTTACAGGTGGCGAGAGCGCTCCAGTGGCTGAGGAGGCCGCCGCCGAGGTCGAAGCGAGCGAGTCCGTCCTCGATGGTACGGAGCGCACCATGTTCGAGCAGCCTGCCATCACGCTGCCGCCGGAGGCCCTGGAGCCTGAGCCGGATCCTGTCGCAGAGGCGGCCGTGGAGCCTGAGGCCCCCGCGCGCACAGCGGCGGACGCCATCCATACAGAGAAGATCGAGACCGGCACGGACCAGGAGAGCCCGGTCACGCGCTCACAGCTGCGAACGATCGTGCTCGCTGCGGTTGGCCTGGGTGTCCTCGCGATGCTCGTGCCGCTGATCATGAGCCTCTCGTCCGGTGGAGGCCCGGCGGGCGGTAAGCCGCTGGCGATCCACAACTTCCCAAGTCACACCAACGCCATCGGAAACCTGAGCCTGAGCCGGCTGCGGTCGACGTGGGTCTACAACGAGGTTGGAGAGAAGGCCCTCACGCTTGCTCTCGATGAGGCTGGGGCGGCGAAGTTCAAGAAGGACTTCGGGGTCGACCTCAGTCAAGTGGATGTCATCGCGGCGGGACTGCAGGTCGGAGGGGCGAAGGAGCCCGAGACCCTGCTGGCGCTTCAGGGACGGTTCGACACCGAGTCCGTGGAGACCGCGCTCAAGGGCAGCCTCGGTGACCTTGAGGCTGGCGCGCCTGGAAGCGTGGCGGAAGGAGCGTTCTTCGGGAAGCTCAACGGCGCAGCGGGCATGGTGGATGACAACACGATCCTTCATGGCTCGGTTGGCATGCTCGCGGCAGCGGTGGCCGCTCGCGGCGGGACCGCATCGGTAGGAACGCACGCGGGCCTGATGGCCGCGCTCAAGGAGGTCGACGCGGACGCTCTGCTCTGGGGCGGCGTTCAGATCACCAAAGAGCTCCTCAGCGCCGCGCGGAAAGAGCTCCCATCCGACCTGGCTGGCATGCTGGCTTCCGGTGACGCCGCGGCCTTCAGCGTCGAGGTCGAGGACAGCGCTGTCATACGAGTCGCGTACTTCGCGGTCGATGAGTCTCGAGCCACAGAGCTGGCCAATACGCTCAAGGGGCGCATGGGTCAGGCGAAGCTCCTGGCTGCCACAGCTGGCGCCCCGTTCGGCGAGCTGCTCAACGCCGTCGAGACGAGTCAGGCGGGACCAGTCGTGAGCGTGAAGGCGAGTATTTCGCGCGCGGTCGGCGAAGAGCTCTTGAAGTCTCTGAACGCCTCCGAGTAGCTCGGCGCTCGAAGCGTCAGCATTTTCAGCGCGGTTTTCTGGCGCAACTCCAGGGGTGCCCTTACCTTGGGTTCAAGGCCTAAGCGCCTCACCGCAAAGGGCAATGCCTGGAGCGGTCATCCGCACACAGCCACGCTCTCTCCGTGACTTGGAGCCTCTTGGGGTCGTACCTGGCATCGCCAGGCGTCGGGGTGTGTCTACAACACGAATGGGAGCACGTATGGAAACGCTAGCCGTAGTCGGAGCGATCGGGGGAGGCGTCGGGAGCGCCGTGGTTTTCGCGCGCTTTGGAATGATGCTGGTCATCGCGCTGATGCCCGCCCGCTCCGAGTGAGCAGGGGTGAGCGCCTCGGTCGATTATCGGCCGAGGTTTTTGATGTCCTGGTCGTCGGGGCCGGGATCACCGGTGCGGGTGTCGCTCGAGACGCCGCTCTGAGGGGATTGAGGGTCGCTCTGATCGACGCCTCCGACTATGGCTCGGGAACGTCGAGTCGATCGTCGCGTCTGGTTCACGGGGGACTCCGCTACCTGGAAGGGTTTGAGTTTGGGTTGGTCTTCGAGGCCCTGCGCGAGCGTGCGCGCCACCAGAAACTTCATCCCAACCTGGTGTGGCCCATCGAGTTCGTGGTTCCGGTTTACAAGACCGGTAAGCACAGCCTCTTCAAGATGGACTTTGGGCTCTGGATCTACGACCTCCTGAGCGTCGGGCGCACGGCCAAGTGGCACCGCAGGCTCCGGCCTGCCGCGGTCCGGGAGCTGGTGCCTGGCCTCCTGGAGGAAGGTCTCGTGGGCGGGATCGCCTACCACGACTGCAAGACCGATGACGCGAGGTTGACGCTCGCGAATGTGATGGACGCGGAGCGCGCAGGCGCTGCGGTCACCAACTATGTGAGCCTGGACGCCCTGGAGCTGTCGGAC
>CALCNF010000331.1 GCA_937897815.1 uncultured Pseudomonadota bacterium
CTCGCCGCCACCGCGAGCCGGCGTCCCAGCCAAGAAGTTCCCTGTGTACAGTTGCAAGGAGGGCTGGTCCGTCCGTACGTACATGGCCAGGCGACCGTCGGGGGCGACCACCCGCGCGACCTCCTGCTCCCGGACTCGCCCCTCGGAAAACACCAGGCCGTGGTCGAAGCCTGAGACATCCGTGATGAGCGAGTCCGTGGAGACCAGGCCATCGCCGAGCCTCTGAGTTCGGCGAAGGTCCAGGGGCGTCCCGTCAACAGACAGGAGCCCCCCCGTCGGGATCTGCTCGACGTCGGTCTCTAGGAATCGGTCGGCCTGAACCGTGATGACGTGGTCTTTGCAGTCGAGGAGGTCTTCACCTCCGAGATTGAAGTAGGCGTGGTTCGTGAGATTCACGGCCGTCGGCGCGTCACAGACCGCGCGGTACTCCAACCACAGGCAGGCGTCGTGACCCAGCGTGTAGTCGACGCTGACCTTCAGCGCGCCAGGGTACCCGCCCTCCCCGTCCGGAGAGGTTCTTGTAAATCGAACGGAGGGGCCTCGCGGATCATCGCGAACGTGGCCCTGCCAGACTCGTCTCCCGAAGCCACGTTCGCCACCGTGAAGGTGGTGGTCTCCATGATTGATCTCCAGCTCATAGGTGATCCCATCGATGGCGAGCAGACCATGGCCGGTTCGATTCGCGCAGCGGCCAACGACGGCGCCCATCGCGGCCGCCTGTCTCTCGTAGTCGGCGACCGTATCGCAGCCCAACACGACCTGACGGAGGCCATCTCCGACGGGCACGTGCAACGAGACCAGGGTCGCCCCTAGCTCCAGGAGCTCTGCGCGAGCGCCGCTCGACTGGGTCAAGACGAAGCTGTCCACCCGCTCGCCTCGACTCGTCTGCCCCCAGCTGTGGCGAGTGACGCGCGCAGCGTCCCTATCATTGGACACTGCGACCACCGTTTACGTGGAGATTCGCTCCAGTGACGAAGCTGGCATGCTCGCTGGCCAGAAAGGTCACGGCGCTGGCGACATCACCCGGTGTGCCCCACCGCCCCATCGGTATGGAGTCTAGATAGGCCGCTCGGTCGGTGGCCGCGACGTCCTGATGACGCTCCACAGGGATCCAGCCAGGTGAGACCATGTTGACCGTGATGTTCCAAGCCGCCAGCTCTTTCGCCAGGCTGCGGTTGAGACCGTTCTGGGCGCCCTTCGCGGCGACATAGGCCGAGAAGTTCGGGGTCCCCTGATCGAGAACCTCGGAGCCAATCTGGATGATGCGCCCCCATCCCTGGTCCTTCATGGCACCCACGACGCGTTGTGCGAGCAGGAACGGGCTCTTCACGAAGGCGTCGAGCATGGCCTCGACCTCAGCCCACTCATAGGCCTCCAGGCAGCGTTCAGGCTGACTTGGCGTCGCGTTCACCACGAGGACATCGATGGAACCAAACCGCTCTTCCACGGAGTCGACGAGCCCCTGCACGGCCGCGGCGTCCGTGACGTCAGCCCGAAAGAGCGCGCCCTCAGCGCCCGTCTCCAGGTAGCGCGTCAGCGCCACGTCAGCTCTGACCTCGTCGTTGCGATAGTTCAGCGCGACACGAGCCCCGGCTCGTCCCAGGGAGCAAGCGATCTCGTGGCCGAGACCCGCGGTGCTGCCCGTCACCAGGGCCA
>CALCNF010000332.1 GCA_937897815.1 uncultured Pseudomonadota bacterium
CGAGATCGCCCAAGCGCTTGTGGAGCGCGTCGCGCCGTGAGAGTACCCTGCTCCTATTCGGAGGAAGTATGAAGCTCACTCGTTGGATGTACTGGACGCTCGCCTGCTCGGCGCTCTTTGCGCTCTCGGCGTGCGCCTCGGCGTCCGCCCCCATGCGAGCAGCCACTGGGTGGACCGAGCGCATCGCCGCGGAGGTGAATCCTCATCTGGCGCTGCTGGAGGGTCAGACGCGCGGCGCTACGGAGGCCGAATGCGTACCGGGACCCGTGTGGGCGACCTCGGTTCCGGAGGAGCGCCGGCTCAAGCCCCGGGTGGAGATCCTCGAGTTCACGGACTTCGAGTGCCCGTTCTGCGTGCGAGCACAGGGAACTCTGGACCGAGTCCTGGAGCACTTTGGTCCGTGTACGGTCCGAATCACCACGGTCCCCAAGCCTCTACCGATGCACCCCGGAGCTCGTGACGGCGCCATCGTCGCGGCGCGGGCCGCCCAGGACGGACCCCAGGCCCACGCGCGGATGCACCGCGCGCTGTTCGAGGCGAGCGAGGGCCTGAGCGCAGAGCAACTGAAGACCCTGGCGAAGGACGCCGGATTGACGGAGTCGGATGTGGAGCAGGCGCTTGCGGATCCGGAGCTCGCTGCGTTCGTCGACTGGGGCGTCTTCGTGGGGGATCACGGCGACGCGCGAGGCACGCCAACCTTCTACGTGAACGGGCATATGGTCCGTGGGGCACAGTCGTTCGAGACCTTCTCGGAGATCATCGAGGGAGAGCTTCAGTTCTCGCGAGACCGAGAGGGACGATGGGGCGATCGCTGGCTCACCGGCCGCCTCGCCCTGAACGCTCCGGTGGTCTACGCCCTGATGCTGGAGGGGCGCCGAATTACCGAGCTCCCGGGCAGCGAAGAGGAGGAAGAGCTCGCGGACGAGGATGAAGAGGAGCTGCCGAAGGAGCTGGAGATCCATCAGGTGGACGTGAAGGAGGGCGATCCGAGCCGCGGTAAGGCCTCTGCGCCCGTGACCATCGTGACCTTCAGCGACTTTGAGTGCCACTACTGCGTGAAGCTCGATCAGACGTTGGCCAAGGTCCGAGAGTACTATGGCGAGCAGGTTCGGTTCGTCGCCAAGCAGTACCCGCTTGCCTTTCACAAGACCGCCCGCCCAGCGGCTCGCGCGGCCCTGTGCGCCCAGGAGCAGGACGCCTACTGGCCGTACCATGACGGTCTCTATGAATTCGGAGCCCGGTTTAGGGAGTCGGATCTCTTCGCGCTCGCCGAGAAGCTGAAGCTGAACATGAAGAAGCTCAAGCGCTGCATGTCGAAGAAAAAGACGGACGCTCGAGTCGACGCGGACATGGCCCAGGGAGAAGAGCTGGGTGTCGCCGGTACGCCTGTATCGTTCGTTAACGGCTTCAAGATCAACGGCGCGGCGCCCTTCTCTCACTTCAAGGCGCTCATCGACGCGGCGCTGGGGCCTGAAGCGGAGCGGTGAACGAAGGGGCCGAGCGACGAGCCCCCATGCTCGTCTACGATGGAGAGTGCGGCTTCTGTAAGCGTTGCGTCGATCGCTTCGTGGTGCAGGCTCGCGGACGCGTGGACGTAGCCCCCAGCCAGGAGGTCGCCGAGGGGCTCGGTATCCCTCTTGAGGACTGCGAGCGGTCCGTCCAGTACCTGGACGAGGAAGGAGAGCGGACCCAGGGGGCGGAGGCGGTCTTTCGGGCCTTGGCCTTCATCGGACAAGGCGCCTGGCTCTGGGCCTACTGGCGTGTGCCTGGCTTCGCGTGGATCACGGAGCGTGTCTACCGCGCGGTCGCGGACCACCGCGCCGGAGTCTCTCGATGGGCGCGCTACGCCCACGGTCCCGATCTTCGCGAGGATCCCTGGACGCTCACGCGGTCGGTTTATCTTCGTTTCCTCGGGCTCGTCCTCTTGCTCGCGATTACCTCCTATTGGACGCAGATCGATGGTCTGAACGGTCAGGGCGGAATCAGCTCGGCGGTGGACCTCGTGGACCGCATTGACGCGATGGCGGAGGAGCGCTCCTGGAGCGCCTGGGAGCGGATTAAGGCGCTCCCCAGCCTGATGGCGGTCTGGCCGAGCGACACCACGCTCCACGTCTTGTGCGCCCTCGCGGCGCTGGGAGCGCTGCTCTTGATAGGTGGAGTCCTGTCGGGTCCCGCGCTGCTCCTCGTGTTTGTGGGTTATGGATCCGTCGTCACGACCGGCGGGATCTTTACGGGATACCAGTGGGATCACCTGCTCCTCGAGGTCACCTTCGCGAGCCTCCTGGTGGCGCCCTGGGCGCTCCGCGCGGGCCCAAATACGACCCTGCGCGCCAGCCGGGCGGGGATGTGGGTCCTCCGTATCCTCCTGTTCAAGTTCATGTTCCTCAACGGCTGGGTGAAGGTTCAGAGCGGCGATGTGGTCTGGCGCGAGCTCACCGCCCTGCAGTTTCACTACTGGACTCAGCCTATCCCCCACGCCGTGAGCTGGTACGCGCACCACCTTCCCGCCTGGCTCCACGCGGCGTGCACCTACGCGATGTTCATCATCGAGCTCGTGTTCCCCTTCTTCATCTTCGGGCCACGGCGGCTCCGCTTGATGGCCGCCCTGGGCTTCGTTGTGCTCATGTCGGGGATCATCGCCACGGGCAACTACGGCACCTTCAACTGGATGACGATCGCCCTCGCGATCACGCTCCTCGATGACGCGGCGCTTCGAGGGCTGACTCCTGCTCGGTGGCGGGAGTCGGTGCCGGACACCCGGGCGACGGCCCGGGCCTCGGCGAGACCGGGCCTGCGTGTGCCACGAGCGGCTCTTGCGGCTCTTCTGGCGGTCTTGAGTCTGTGGATGATCAACGAGCGCGGTCGCTTGGAGATCCCGACACCCGAGCCCCTGGATCGCGCGGCGCACACGGCGCGCGTCTTTCGAATCTCGGGCGCCTACGGGGCCTTCGCAGACATGACGGAGCGGCGACCGGAGATCCTCATCGAGGCCTCCCAGGACGGCGTCGAGTGGCGCCCCTACATCCTGCCCTACAAGACCCTGGCTCTGGACCAGCACCACGGCTATGCAGCCACCCACATGCCACGCCTGGACTGGCAGCTGTGGTTCGCGGCGCTCCGGCGGCACTGCAAGCGGACCCGCTGGTACGGAGACCTTCTAAGCAAGCTCCTTGAGGGAGCCCCCGAGGTTCACGCGCTCTTCGAGGAGGTGCCATTCTCGGAGGGGCCCACCTATATCCGCAGCACCCTGTGGCGCTATGAGTTCACGACCGTCGAGGAGCGTGAACAGACCGGAGACGTCTGGAAGCGCACGGCCATGGGGGAGTACTGCCCCACGGTCACCCTGCGAGACGGAACCCTGTCCCTGGCTCGCCTGCCAGAACCCTGATCAGGGCGTGAGCTTAAAGGCCTGAATCTCTTCGCTTGAGGCTGCGCACCGAAAGCCGAAGTGATGGTAGGGGTCGTTGCCCGGGACGTGAGAGCGTCGCACAAACGTCCTGGCGTAGGACGCAGGCCAATACCAGGAGCCGCCTCGAACCACGCGACGTCGCTTGCCGTAGCACTTCAGGGCGCCGTCACACGGTCCCCGCGGGTTCTTCCCCTGGCAGGCCTCTCCACACTCGTCGAAGGGCTCATACCAGTCGTGCACCCACTCGTAGGAGTTGCCGGCCATATCGAACAGGCCGTACGGGTTCGGGGCACGGGTGCCGACCTCGAGCGTGCGGCCCTTCCAGGGATGTCGTCCCTTCTTCTTCATGCCGCACGACCGCTTGCCGTCGGCCATGATCACGGCCTCCTCACAGGTGGCCTCTTTGTCGCCCCAGGGGTAGGCACGTCCGTCGGTGCCTCGCGCCGCCTTCTCCCACTCTGCTTCGGTGGGGAGATGTTTACCCTGGGCCTCGCAGTAGGTCACCGCGTGGAACCAGCTCACGCCCACCTTGGGCTGAAGCGGTCGGCTGTAGTCCACATAGTTGGTCTTCGCCTTCTTGCATCCGCCGGTGGCCACGCAGGCCTCGTACTCGGCGACGGTGACCTCATGCTTATCCATGTAGAACGTGTCCAGGACGATGGTCGCCTGCGGGCGTACATCATGAGGACCGTCGTTGGATCCGCGCAGAAACTCACCGCCGGGTATGCAGCCCATCGACGGTGCGACGTCTTCGCAGGGTGCGAAGCTCTCCGCCTCGGCCTCATTCTGCTCGGGCGCCTCGGCCACCTCGGCCTTGGCGGTCTGGGCGTCCTGCGCCAGCACATTTGTTGGCGCCAGCGTCAGCAAGACGAGCGGGATCAGAACGGAAATGGCACGAAAGCGTCTCATGGTTCCCGACTCTAAACCGGGAATGATCCCTGTCAAAAACGCAGACCAGTACGCTGATCGAACGCCAGAGATCCGCTGAGTACACTTGTACCTAAACGCCCTAACGGGATCCTTTCTCTAGATCTTAAATGCTAAATGATCGATAATTCCCACATCCGCTGAGACCCCCCCGCAGTCATCGGCACCGAAAACCAGTCCCATTGAACCCCTTACGCCGAGGAGGTAGCAGTGGCTATTTCGACCGAAGGTCTGCCGCCTATTCCCAAAAATACGCTCAGCGCGCGCTCTGAGCTCCTGAAGACGATCAACGAGATCTCGTCGGGCGAGCGCAACCAGAGCGCCGCTGATGATCCCGCTGGTATCGCCATCGCGACCGAGCTCGTAGCCGAGGTCGCGAGCGTGAACGCCGCCCGCCAAAACACGGTAGGAGCCATCTCGGCTATCCGTGTCGCAGGGGGCGGGCTGAACTCCAGCAGCGACTCGCTGCTCAGGCTGCGAGACCTCGCGCTCTCCGCCGCCTCGTCGACCCTGGACGATACGGCCCGAAACGCGATTCAGACCGAGGTGAACAACATCATCGGCTTCGTGGATCAGGTCGCGGAGACGACGGAGTTCAACGGGACGCCGCTCCTGAACGGTGACGCCGGTGACCTGCTCTTCCAGGTGGGCGTGAACGCGGACGCGGACAGCCAGATCACCTTAGAGACACCCGACGTGAGCGCGGAGGCCCTCGGTTTGTCCGACGCCTCCGTGGCGACCGTCGAAGATGCACAGGAGTTGATCCAGACCGTCGATTCGGCGCTGGAGCAGCTCGGTGAGGTCAAGGCAGACATCGGGGCGACCGAGGTCCAGTTGACCACTGCCCATGACCGGGCAAGCGGCGAACTCATTTCCAAGCAGAACGCGATCTCCAATCTCCGCGATACGGATTTGGCGTCGGCGTCGACAGGGCTCGCACAAGAGCTCGTGCTCGCTCAGGCCCAGGTGTCCATGCGAGCGCAGTCGAACGCGAGCGCGAGCGTCACGCTCAAGCTGCTGGGATAATTCCGTAGCGGTTCCCTTCGGGGAGCACGTACCACGTGGCTCGGCCACGGCCGTGCTGGACCAGGCGACCTGTCTGGACCAGCCGGCGTACGTGTACCTTCACGGTGTTTCGGTTGGCCCCCGTGGTCTCCACGGCCCGCTTGATGGACAGGCCCTCGCCGGTAGCGGCGACGCGAATCAGTGCCTCCGAGAGGGGCGGTAGCGGCTCGCGGCGGTGAGCCTCATCGAGCCTGCGCTCTGCGGCGGCCCGTTGGTCGGCCAGACACTGCAGTGACGTGAGCATCCAGTCGTTGAGCGCTCCGGTCGACTGAGCGCGCCTGAGGGCCCGATGGACGCGTCCACGGTGGTTCTCAATCGCGGTCTCCAGGGACGCGCACGCGGCGCTCCCATAGCCCGCGCGGAGCATGAGCAGGGTCGTGAGCACACGAGCGAGTCGGCCGCACGCCAGGGGCGCCGGTCGAAGGCTCATGAGACGAAGGTTGAAGAGCGGGATGGAGATCAGCGGGTGCTGACTGGGCTCCCGGAGGTCGCTCTCTAGCTCCTCAAGGGCTCGCTCAATCTGAGCGGCGACCTCTCCGGATAGGCCTGGGTTTTCTAGCCCGGTCTCGGCGAAGAGGAGTCGCTGGAGCTCCGCGACGTGGTGAAGCGTCGGCTCCAGCTCAGCGTAGAGCTCGTGCACGGCCCGCAGGGTGCGACCGTAGGCGAGCGAGAGGGATAGAGCGGGGTCTTGGCGTCCGGGACTCGGAGCCGACTCCATAAGGTCACGGAGGAGCTCCAGCCTCACGGGGCGACCCTCCAGCCGGCTGGTCGCCGCCGCGGCCTCGATCAAGGTCTCGCTTCGTATCTCCGCGAGCTGTCCAGGAGGGAGCGCGCGCAGGGTATGCCAGCGTCCCTTGAACTCGTCGATGCTGCCGATGAGTCGCACCATGGCAGGGGTGAGCGCCAGCGGCTTCCATTGGACTGTCATGATCAGCCTCCCATCATCGAACCAGGGTACGTCTCGCCGCGGGGCTGAGCCATTTTTTCGCCGGTCAGGATTTTGGGCTTCGGCGCGGTCGAATTCCCCGCGCGGTCCAGGTACCATGGATGAAACGTCACTCTCTTCTCTCCTGAGCAGGAGCCCCACGTGCGAGTACTCCGATCTCTTCGCCTCACCCTCACAGTTCTTACGCTGGTCTCCTGGGGGATGATCGGCTGCGCTGAAGAATCCTCGAGCGGAGGGCCTGTTGCCGACGCTGGGCCCTCTGACGTCGCGCTCATCACCCCAGATGTGCCTCTAGGGGGCCCCTGTCTCTCAAGCGACGAGTGCGTCGGCCAGGTGTGCGACAAGCGCCACGGCGCGTGCGTGGACTGCTACACGACCTCTCAGTGTCCCGATGATCAGGTGTGCATGGGGGCGACCTGCGTCGACAAGGCCGACTGTCTCGACGACTCCGAGTGCGAGAAGGGCGTCTGCGGAGCGGATCAGACCTGCCTGGAGTGCAACAACTCGGGCGACTGCACCGGCGGATGGATGTGCGTCGACAGCGTGTGCCGCCCCGTCTATCCGTCGTGCGAAGACTACAAGGACTGCGAGCCCCTGGGCGCGGTCTGCATTGAGGAGACGGGTCGCTGCGCTGACTGCACCGATAAGACCCAATGCGGTGATCATGAGTTCTGCTCGGACAACGCCTGCGCGCCGGAGTACTGCACGCCAGGCGACGCCGCCTGCGTCGGCGACTCCATCCAGCTGTGCCGAGCGGATGGCAAGGGGTTCTGGCAGGTCGCCTGCGATGAGGGCGAGACCTGCTTCAGCGGGCAGTGCATCCAGAGCGAGTGTACCCCTGGGGAGAGCGAGTGCGTCGGTTACCAGATCCGGCAATGCCTCCCGAACGGCACCTACCTCGTGACCGACTGCGCGGCGGGTCACGAGTGCCTCAACGACATCTGTGAGCCCATGCGTCACAGGGTCCTGGTCGTCTTCGACACCTCGGGGTCCATGGCCTGGTTCCCGGGGACGAACGAGGCGCCGAAGATCTGCGGTGTGGAGCCCGATGACCAGTGCATTCAGCCCTGGCCCGCCTGCGAGGACAAGGACAACCCGCTGACGACCATGGGCATCTCCAAGTCGGTGTTCGGGAACTTCTTCGAGGAGACCGACAACGCCCTCTTCGCCCTCAACCGGTTCCCTCAGACGCCCTCAGCGCCGAACGCGGTGTGCGAGGGGGGCTACAACGACTGGTCAAACACGATGACCGGCGACGATGAGTCCATGAGCGTCCCCCTGGGTCAGCACACCTGGTTCGACGAGAATCTCAAGGAGATCAACGTTGTCTCGTTCCCGCCGACGGGCGCTCAATCGAACGTGAACGAGCTCATCGAGTGGGTGGACTCAACAGAGTGGTTGGTAGAGACAGAGACGCCGTGCACCTCCTACAAGGACTGCGACAACGGAGTGTGTCTCGGTCTGACGCCGACGGAGAAGACCTGTCGGGCGTTCGCCAATCCCGAGCTCCGGGCCACCGGGTGGACGCCGCTGGGTAAGAGTCTCTACTACGCTGGTGAGTACATGCGGCGGAGCGTCGTGGTCGACGGCAAGCCCTGCGCCGTGGACACGGACTGCGGGAGCCCTGGGTACTATTGCAGCGAGGCGGGAAGCTGCTTCGATCCCTTCCGAGAGTGCCGCCTGAACGTCATCGTGCTCTTCACCGACGGTGTCGAGACCGAGTACCCGATCCCGACGCAGTACTTCAATCCTCTCTTGCAGGCCAAGCGGCTGCGTCTCGGGCTGGGCTGCGAGACCGACGCCGACTGCAGCAACATGGACACCTGCCGCAAGGATCCGGAGAACCCCGAGGAGTATGGATGCTACCCCACCCGCTGCCACGAGGACGGCTACTGCACCAACGACCTCATTGAGTCCGATCCCGCGGGCGCGCTCGACGTCCAACTGGGGCTCCCCGAGGATCGCCTGCGAGACCACAATGGCAACGGGATGGAGATCATCGTCCACGTGGTCGACGCCTCCATCGCCACCGAAGAGCAGAGCGAAGCGACCCTGAACAACAACCGTCTCATCGCCCTCTACGGGGGTGGTGATCATATCGTCATCGATCTCGATGACCCGCCCGACTTCCTGGCCAAGCTCAAGCAGACCGTCGACTTCAAGCAGGTCCTCACGGAGTGCGCGGCGACGCCGGTCACCGGAGTCTCGAAAGACGAGTCGGACGACACAGAAGAGTCGACAGATGAGTAGACCGCTCCTGTGAATCAGGGGCAGAGGGGGAACAGAGGATGCGCAACGCGCTGTTAGGGATGGCCGCGGTGATGCTCGCCATCGGATGCGGGAAGTCCGAGGACGCCGCGTCGGAGGCGGCTGAGCCTGTGGCCGTAGAGGCCGCGCCGGGCACTCAGGGGCTCACCGATGAGGTGGCCTGTGGCGCCGCGTCCGGTGACGCCTGGGAGGTCTTTGGAGTCCTCGATGACAAGAAGGACCCCTTCTTGA
>CALCNF010000333.1 GCA_937897815.1 uncultured Pseudomonadota bacterium
AAGACCCTGTTCAGGGAGGCGCTGGGTGTTCGGTCTGGAGCTGCGATCCGAACGACCCAGCGGAGCCCATCTGCGTCCCCTTAAACAGCTTGAAGAGCATCGACCCGCTCAAAGAGGGGCAAGAGGAAGCTCCTGAGCTCTGCGACAACATCGATAACAACTGCAACGGACAGGTCGACGAGGCGAGCGCTATGGAGGACCCCGAGGTCGGTGTGGCCTGCGGGCAAGGGGCCTGCGCGGGGGGAACCACCCTGTGCGGAGGCTCGGGCCTGATCCTGTGCAGCACCGCGGACGTGGCGGAGCCGGAGGTCTGCAACGACATCGACGACGATTGCGATGGACAGACGGACGAAAACGCGACCGAGGAGGTCTGCGACTACGAGGACAACGACTGTGATGGCAAGATCGATGAGTTCATCGCGAATGCCTGCGGCTGGTGCGGCCCTCCGCCCGTAGAGACCTGCGACAACCTGGACAACGACTGTGATGGTGCCACCGATGAGGGAGAGGTCTGTTCGTACACGCAGAACTGTCAGCTCATCTTGATGAACGCTGGGGGCAAGGGGGGCAAGAGCGCGGAAGACTCGCCTGGGCCATCCGAAGAGGAGATCTTCATCCATGCCATGACCTCAGATGGGGACGGGGGCATATGGGCTGCCGGGGATGCTTTCGGTGATTTCCCGCAGCCGGCTACGATGCTGCTCCGCTATCAACCCGAAGAGATGGGGTCGTCCCTGGAGCCCGTGGACGCGTACGAGATCGGTTGGGCACCCATTCACCTCGCCTACGATCATTCTGGCGGCTTGTTCAGCACGCTCGTCGGCTACGACGACTTCGCGCATCAGGTCGGTGTCTTCGACACCGTCGACGAGGATTCAGTAGCGTACGAGGTTCCCATCGGCTGGGGATTTTTTGCAGACCTCGTCCCCCTCTACAAGGACCCGAACAGCGGCGCGCAGAAGGTTCTCCTCCTGACCTCCGATGGGCATCTCCATGGAGGCTCGCTGCACCCCGACGACCCGACCGACCCGAACTCCTGGTGGCAGACCCCTGACACGAGCGGCCCGCTGATGCAGGGAGGCCTCGAGAACATCGCGTGGACCGGCAGCGACGTTATCGCGTTGGTCGACGGCAACATGCTTGTGTGCCCGGGGGCCCTGCTGCTCTACGACCAGCTCCCCTCGGACTGTAAGGTGATCAAGCTCCCAGGAAGCACCAAGCCCAACACCATCGCCATCGATCCCACCCAGTACGGGTTCGACCAGCAGTGGGTCCTTATCGCCCGCCTCCACGAGCCTGATGAAACCGCGATCTGGCGCTACGATCTGAGCCAGGTCGGTGAGGCCGACCCGAGCGCAGGCTGGTACCAGATGGACAACCCCACCAATCAGGGCGAGTTCTACACGAATCTCGACCTCCATGATGGCAGGGGCTGGGCCCTCACCAATTACCAGCAGGTGCACGTCTTCCAGGTGGCCACGGACAGCACTCTGATCTACGAGGCGCTGCCCATCCAGATGCCAGAGCTCTTCCAGGCGGCGAAGATGGGTGCCTATTTCAGGGGCCTTCCAGAAGAGGGCCTGCAGTTCATTCACCTATCCTGCGATTGGTAATGAGGACGACCTGTCAGGCATGAGCTGTCCGGTATGAAAGCCGACCTTGCAGGTAGGGTCTGACCGGTACTATCGGAGATCGCGCGTTAGGACTATGATGAGCGCGCGAATGAGTCCGTGGAGTCGCCGGTGCCCCAGATCTACATCTGTGTATCATGTGATGTGAAGACGCCTGAGGAGCGCTGCCCCGACTGCGGCAAGCCCACGGTTCCCACACAGGCGCTCAAGGCCAAGGCGGCGCCCGACCCCTTCGTGGGGATGACCATCGCTGGCAAGTACCTCATCGAGAGCCGCATCGGCGCGGGCGGCATGGGGTCTGTGTACAAGGCGCGGCACAAGGAGACCGACGGCACGGTCGCCGTCAAGCTCATCCGCACCGATCGGCTCGAGGACGAGAACCACATCCGCCGATTCTACATCGAGGCTCAGAACACCCACCAGCTTCATCACCCGAACACCATCCGCTGCTCTGACTTCGGCCAGACCGAAGACGGGGTGCTCTACCTGGTGATGGAGTTCATCGACGGCGCCCCGCTTAAGGCCGTACTCAAAGCCGAGAAGCGCCTCGCACCCGCCCGGGTGGTCCGCATCGCCGAGCAGGTACTGAAGTCCCTGGGCGAAGCCCACAGCCACCAGGTGGTCCACCGAGACATCAAGCCTGACAACATCATGCTGCTCGACCAGTTCGGCGAGAAGGACTTCGTGAAGGTCCTCGACTTTGGCGTGAGCCGAAGCCTCGAGTCGTCCGGCGCCTCCACGCAAGGCGCGATCGGCACGCCGAAGTACATGTCGCCCGAGCAGTGGAGCGGTCAGTCCGTCGACGGGCGCGCAGATCTCTACGCGCTCGGCGGGGTCATGTACCACATGATCGCCGGACGCCTTCCCTTCGTCACCGACGCCAAGGGAACGGAGCAGCTCATGGCGTTTATGAACGCCCACCTGAAGCTCGCCCCGATACCTTTGCAGCAGCTCGTCCCTGGAGCCTGCCCCGAGAGCCTGGGCAACTTCGTGATGCAGCTTTTGGCCAAGGATCCCAATGAGCGCCCCGCCGACGCCGCCGAGGCCCTGACCCAGCTCTCCTCGGTCCGATCCACCGCCGAGCTGGCCGACACCACACAGCCCATCGCCCAGAACCTCCTCGGCGCGGGTCTCGATGGCGAGACCATGTCCATGATGCCCGACCAGCTGGTGAGCGCCACGGGTCCAGGCGGAAGCACGGGCGACAGCGTCGCTGGGCGGACGGACGACACCCTGGGAACCCAGGCGAACGACATGCCGGACGGCACGGACGCCGGGGCTAAGAAGAAGTCCAACCCGCTGATCTTCGCGGCGGCCGCTGCGATCGTCGCCGGCGTCGCCTTC
>CALCNF010000334.1 GCA_937897815.1 uncultured Pseudomonadota bacterium
ATCGAGATGACGCAGGCCAATCAGGCCTTCGAGGCATCAGCCATGGTGATCCGACAGGCTGACAGCATGGCGGAGACGCTCATGGGACTGGTGGGTTAACCGAAGGAGAGAGCGATGCGAGTCACAGACCAACTGGTAGGCAACTTCATCAGCCGATCGAACGCTGACCTGAAGTCCGAGCTTTTCGAGAGCGTCCGCCGCATTACGAGCGGCAAGTCCGTCTCGCGTCCATCCGACGACCCCGTAGCGGCCGCTCGAATTCTTCGAATCGACCGCCTCATGAAAGATCTGGGCAGCATTGACCGCTCTCATCAGCGTGTGACGAGTGACCTCAACATCACCGAGATCTCCCTGGGCCAGCTCAGCGAGGTCCTCGCGAACGTGAAGACGCTTGCTCTGCAGATGGCGAACAACACCGTGAGCGCCGCGGAGCGCGCCGCGGCCGCCACAGAAGTCCTTGGCTTCCGAGATCAGATGCTCGACCTGGCGAATCGCCAACAGGAGGATGGACGACACCTCTTTGGCGGCCGCGCCGAGGCCAGCCCGCCTTACGATGAGGCCACCGGTGCCTACCTGGGCAGCGAGATTAACCGGCGAGTCGAGGTGGCTCCCGGCGTGTTCAGTGCGGGTACGGTGCTCGGCGAGGAGTCCTTTGGAGGAGCCGGCGACGAGGTGTTCACGGTGTTCGACGATCTCGCAGCCGCGATGAACGCCAATGACACGGCCGCGATTCTGGGCCAGATTGAGCCCCTGGACACCAAGATCGACGACACCTCCCAGAACATGGCGCTCCTCGGTACACGCCTCAGATCTCTGCTGGACACGGAAGGCATCACGGACACGCTCCGAATTCAGTATGTTCAGGACAAGAACTCCTACGAAGAGGTGGATATCGCCTCGGAGATCACGAACTACACGGCTCAGGAGAACAGCCTGACGGCGGTCGTGGAGCTGAGCCGACGCCTCCTGGCGAACTCGCTCTCCGCGTTCCTGAGGTAGTGAGCGGCGCCCAGAGGCCCAGTTGAATTGCCCGACCCTCCCTTGACAGGCGGGGCGAGCGCGCGAGACAAGATCTAGAGGTGGGGTGATCTGAATGTCAGCAAGCGCACCAAACAACTCCGAAGAAATCGTCACGGCGACGGTGAAGACGGAACACGAGCAGGCAACAGGTCTGGTCCAGGAGATGGGGCCTCGGACCATTGGGCTGCTGCTCGAGAAGAGCGCGCTCTCAAGACTTGAGCTTGGGGGGCGAGCGACGGTCATCATCGTCGGAGACGAGGTCGGTGGCGAGCACTCTGGCCGCACAAACCTGCTCGGCACATACGCCGAGGGAGACAGCGTTCGCTTTACCTTTCGGTACGCGGACGCCGACGACTACGAGAAGCTCCTGACCACTGGACTGGGTCGAAAGTTCAATCGGCGGGCCTCCTTCCGCGTGACGCCTGCGATCGACCAACCCATTACGGTCGACATTACAGACTCCGAGGGAACGCAGTTTCGGGGCGTGGCCATGGATCTGTCTGCGACTGGCCTCGCCCTGGTCATCGAAGGAGACATGGATCTCACCTCGGGCCAGACGCTACAGCTGCGCTTCTCCGTGGCGTGGGACCCGAAGCCCCTGAACTTCGCGGCGCGCGTCTGCTACTGCGGGATGCGCGATGGTCAAATGCGATACGGCATCGACTTCGTGGGTCACCAGACCGAGAACTACGAAGACGTGCAGGATCGACTCGTCGACTACGTAATGAAGCGACAGCGCGAGATTCTTCGCCGAGGAAATCAGGTCCAAGAGAGCCAGGACGCGGAGTAAGCCCCGATCGCCTGGACGCTGAATCGTGGCTGAACCGGGCGGGCAAGGCTGAGAGAGGCCGCTGCCGCCCTGGAGAGCTCACCTGAGGGCTCCCTGGTCCGTTTAGGACGAAACACGGGCCTGCATGCGACCGGGATCTAGATCGGATCCGCGCGTCGCTCGCGCGCGCGCGCGCGAGACATGCGCGCGCTCGGGGGAGCTAGAAGGGGCCAATCGATGGACCGAGATCCAACGGCGTCCCGAAGAAATACGCGTAAGCCCTTAAGAATTCGCAACTCGTGACCGTTGTGTCTTGTGCAGCCCGGCGAGGACGAGCCTAGAGCCAGACTGGGAAGCAAAGGCACTTGACGATTTCGTCAGTCAAATGACCCCCCAATTTAGGAGGAAAACCGATGGGAACCGCACTTGCCATCATGACCAACTCTGGGTCGCTTACGGCTCAGAATAACTTGATGAAGACCACTACGGCGATGAATAAAAGCATCGGCCGTTTGTCTTCAGGCCTTCGTGTTACGAGCGCTGCCGACGACGCCGCAGGACTTGCGGTCTCGGAGAACATGCGAGCGCAGCTCAAGGGCTTTCAACAGGCCAGCCGCAATGCCAACGATGGTATCGCGATTGTCCAGACCGCTGAGGCGGCCTACCAGAGCATCTCGGACACTCTTGTCCGTATGCGTGAGCTCGCCGTTGAGGCGGCCAACGACTCGATCTCTGATACCGAGCGTGGCTTCCTTAATGAGGAGTTCACTGCTCTGAATACTGAGATCGATCGTATCTCGAACGTGACTGAGTTCAACGGCATTAACCTGCTGGACGGAACAGCCGGTGCCGGTGGCACCCTGACCTTCCAGGTGGGTACGCGAAACTCGGCCAACGATCAGATCACGGTCGACCTCAACGCTCAGGCTGCATCGAACCTCGGTGTTGACGGCTCGGAAGTGGACGTTATTTCCAACGCCCAGGCCGCCATCTCCGAGATTGACACGGCTCTCGAGTCTCTGAACACCGACCGTGCAGGTCTCGGTGCGACGATCAACTCGTTGTCCTTGTCGGTCAACAACCTCTCGGCGACGATCGAGAACTACGGTAACGCTGTCGGTAATATCCGTGACACGGATATTGGTGCCGAGAGCGCGGAGTTCTCGAAATCGCAGGTTCTCCAGCAGGCTGGTGTTGCGATGCTCTCGCAGGCCAACGCGCTGCCGAACCTCGCGCTCCGTCTCCTGAGCTAATTGCTCTAAGGCGTCAGTCTGGCGCGGGGTTCGCCCCGCGCCAGCTGGCCCGGCTGGCGCGTGAGTAAAGTTGCTCGCGATTCAGCCGGACCAGTATGATTCTCCATCCCGCGGAGGTCCCACGATGTCCAATGCTAATCTCACAGGAATTGTCTCCGGCCTAGACTCCTCGAAAATCATCGAGGCGACCCTGGCATCGAAGAGACGACCGATTAACCGACTCGAGCGGCTCGTTAAGGGCGTAAACGCGAAGATATCGTCGGTGAGCGACATTCAGAGTCAGCTCAAGAAGCTCGAAGAGCAGATGGACAAGATGGAGGATATCTCCGACGTCCTGTCGCTCACGGGTAAGGTGGGCTCGGGCTCTGAGGATGACTCGGGCCTGGACGTCATCAACATCAGCGCGACTGGCGAGGCCAACGAGGGTAGCTACGAGATCACCGTGAACTCGATGGCGAGCCCCGAGAAGATGCGCTCCGGAACCACGTTCGACACGAAAGTCTCGGAGGTCACGGCCGGAACCCTAGAGATCACCATCGACGGTGAGACCGACGACACGGTCGTGATCACCATCGATGAAGGTGACTCGCTGGCCACCATCGCCGACAAGATCAACGCTTCGGACGCCGCGGTGAACGCGACGCTCATCTTCGACGGTAGCGACTACCGTCTGCAGGTGGTCAACGAGGAGACCGGGTTCACGACCGACAGCGCCGACGACGCGCTCGTGATCACCGAGAACTACACGGGCGGATCCGGCACCCAGCTCAACCTCAACCAGGTCAGTGCGGCGACCAACGCCATCGTGAATATCGACGGGCTGGATATGACGTTCCAGGACAACGCCCTCGATGAGGTTCTGGAGGGCGTCACCATCGACCTGAAAGGTGTCGGAACGACGACCTTTGCCATCTCGAGCGACAAGACCGGAACCAAAGAGAACATCGAGGCCTTCGTAACGGTCTACAATGAGACCATGGAGCTGATCAGGAAGAACCTGACGGTGACGGAGAACTCGGACCGGAGCTTCTCGCTCAACGGTGACACCTCGCTGAGTACGCTTAAGGCCAAGATTCAGGACATCATTGGCTCCGCGGTCGACGGCGTGGACGGCACCTTCTCCGCCCTGGCGCATATCGGAATTACGACCGAGGCGACCGGAAAGCTGAGCATCAACTCCGATGACCTCGACGAGGCCATGGATAAGGACCTGAAGTCCATTGGTGAGCTCTTCGCGACGGACGACACCGGAATGGCCGACCAGCTCCAGAACCTGACCGAGCTCTATGCGGACAATCTGGAGGGCCTTCTCAAGGAGAAGAAGGACTCGCTCTCCGATCAAAAGGACTACTACCAGGATCGCATCGACAGCATCGAGCTTCGTCTCGAGAGCATCGAGGCGCGGCTGACCAGGAAGTTCTCCGATATGGAGGTCGCCATCAGCATGCTCCAGGCCCAGGGCCAGTCCCTGACCGGCCTCGCCGGCTAGCCACCTCTCCCCTTACGCTTCGTCTCTCCTCACCTTTAGCCCCTTCGCCATCGAGGTCCACATGTACGGCTCCAATCGCTACAAGCAGAACCATATGAACACCGCCCAGCCGGGCGATCTGGTCGTCATGCTCTACGATGGAATCGTGCGTTTTGTTACCAACGCTGCGAAGGCGTGTGAGGACAATGACCCGGCCAACACCGGCTACTCCATTACGCGAGCCCTGGACATCATCGCCTATCTGCAGGCCATCCTGAGGTCTGACGTGGCCCCAGAACTCGCCGGTCGACTAGACGACGCGTACTCGTCATGGTCCACTGCACTGGTGAAGTCCAACATCAACCGCGACCCTGAGGCCATGCGGGAGATTCTGGACCAAGTTCAAGGGCTGCGTGACGCCTGGAATGAAGCCAACGAGATGGTGAAGTCGGGCGAAGCGAAGGATACGACCGCCGCTGCATGACCGATTCGGAAGAAGACTCAACCCAGACCCTTGAGGCCCGCGACACGCTGCTGGGCCGATTTCAGAACCTCACCTTCAAGATCGAGGCGGCTTTGGACCACGACGATGTGGCTGAAGTCGCCTTTCTGCTTTCTCGGCGTGAGGAGATCCTCAACGATCTGCAGCTCGCGACCGCGAGGCACCCGCTCTCCGAGGGGGTGGTCAAAGAGCTTCAAGATCGGGACGCTGTGCTGCGAAGCCGGCTAGAGACCGCCCAGGAAGACCTGACCGCCGAGGCCGGAAGCGCGCGCGCCATGGGCAAGGTCGCGCGCTCGTACGTCAAGAACAGCTGAGCCCGCCCTGTGGGCCGCTGCGCCTCATCGTGGGCGTGAGGCCAACGGTCTCGAACCGAGGTAGCCATGTCCCGATTCGGACGAGATTCCAAACCCAAGACTCGTAAGGTGACCCAGCCCGTCCGATCTCCGACGGGCACCGTGCTCAAGGCGATTGACGCCGACATGGAGTCGATGATCGGCGACTTTGATGTCTTGCCCACGATGCCGACTGTCCTCGCGAACATTCAGTCGGCCCTCCAGTCGGGACGGTCGGACGCTCAGCACGTTGCCAAGCTTGTGGGCAGCGATGTGGCGCTCACGGCTCAGATCTTACGAGTCGTGAACTCAGCCTACTATGGCTTGAGCCGCCCCATCCTCGACCTGCGATATGCCGTAGCCTACCTCGGTTTCTCCGAGGTCTATCGCATCGTGCTCACGGTCGCGGTGGTTCAGGGCCTGGAGGTCGACGATCAGGAAGCCGTGGAACGCTTCTGGCACCACTCTTTTTATACGGCGATCGTGGCCAAGTATGTCGCTGGTCTCTACGACAGACTGGTCGACCCGGGAGAGCTCTGGCCTGCCGCTCTGCTCCACGATGTAGGGCAGCTCGTGTACATGAAGCTGTACCCGAAACACTATCAAGCGATTGAGGCGCACAAGAAGGAGTTCTCGTGCACCCTCGCCGAGGCGGAGACGAGCTTGTCGCTTCCGAGCCACACGGTGCTTGGCGCTATGCTGTGCAAGAAGTGGCACCTCCCCGACACCCTGGCCGACGTCTGCGAACATCACAGCCTCAAGGTCCCTGAGCGCGTCGAGGGCTCCGAGACCATGATCGCCTTTCGACGCCTCGTAGGCGCCTCCTCCATCCTGACGGAGCTCGCCGAAGGCCACCTCTCTCCGGAGGCGAGAGAGCAACAGGGGCGGCAAGTGCGAAAGCTCCTCAAGATCACCTCCGAGGACTTCATTCGCCTCATGGCCTCTGTTTATGACATGAGGTCAGACGCGGACGCCTTCACGGCGGCGGTTCTCTGAAGCCAGCGCTGAACGAGCTTTCCAGACGCCCTCTTCGGCCAACGCCGTAGCGCTCCTACTGCTCTGAGGGGCTCTCCGACGACTCAGCAGGCTCTGCTGCCGCCGGATCCACCTCTTCGGCCGGGGCGGCTCCCCCCTTGGCGGCGACGAGAATGATGTCCACGCGTCGGTTCTGGGCGCGCGACTCTTTGTCCTTGTTCTCGACCAGTGGACGGCTCTCTGCATATCCCTGAGCCACCACTCGGTTGCTCGCCAGCTGCCCGCCATCGAGGAGCACGTGAACCACGGAGACGGCGCGCGCCGCCGAGAGGTCCCAGTTGGATCGAAAGCGCTTGTTCTCGATGGGAATGTCATCGGTGTGACCGGCGACAAAGATGCTCCCCTCCACGCTCGCGAGGGTGTCACGCACCTTCTCAAGAACAGGGACATAGGAACGATCGAGCTCGTCGCTGCCCGACGGGAAGACGCCCTTCTCGGGGAGCCGAATCAGCAGTTTCCCTGGGTTCCCCTCATCAAGAGTGATGCGCTTCTCCGCGATCTCCTCGGCCAGGTTGTTCTTGATGAGCTGGGCCTCAGCTGCGGTTCCCTTACCCTTCTCCTCGCTCTCGTCGGGCGATCCGTTCATTTGAGCGATCTCGGAGGGATCGCCATCTGGCATGGTGATCTCGGTGCTGTCCCGCTTCACACCCAGAGCGTCCTTCATGGAGCCCGAGACGGCCTTGTACTTCACGACGTCCATCTCGCTGAACGCGAGAAGGAGAACGAAGAAAGACATGAGGAGGGTAGCGAGATCGGCGAACGTCACGATCCAGCCTGGGGCCCCTCCTCCACCGTCCGATTTCTTCTTCTTCGCCACGTGCTCAGCCTAGCTTCCTGCCTGTTCTTGAACCGTGCCTGGCATGTAGCTCATCAGCAGCTCCTCCATGACGCGCGGATTGCGGCCCTCCTGGATTGCGGCGATGGACTCGATGACCAGGCTCTTGTTCAGGTGCTCTTCGTTGGTCCGCACCTCAAGCTTGTCCGCGATGGGCAGCGCACCCAGGTTCGCGATCAAGGCCCCGTAGAGGGTCGTGAGCAGCGCGACCGCCATGGAGGGCCCGATGGACTTGGGGTCGTTCATGTTCGACAGCATCATCACCAGACCAATCAGGGTGCCGATCATGCCCATTGCGGGCGCGGCGTCACCGATGGCCTTAAAGATCTTCTGTCCGCTCTCGTGTCGCTCCAGCGTGTGCTCCATCTCCTGGGTGAGCACCTTGTTCACGAAGTCGGGCTCGAGCCCGTCGACGCAGAGGCGAAGCCCCTTGGCGAGGAACTTGTTGTCCACGCTCTGGTTCTCCAGGGCGAGGAGGCCGTCCTTTCGCACGATCTTAGCGAGCTCGACGGCCTGATTGATCAGCGCGAGCGGCGACTCATTTCGGCTCTTGAACGTGATCAGCGCGACCTTGAAGGCCCCGAATACGGTCTTCAAAGGGAAGCGAATCAGCGTCGCCGCCAAGGTCCCGCCCGCCACGATGAACAGCGAGCCTGGATCCGCGAACATCACCAAGCTTCCCTTGGTCAAGATCGCGGCGAGGATGATCGCAATTCCGCCGACCAGCCCAACGAGGGTTGCCAGATCCACCCAATGCCTCCTGAAAATCGTTCGCAGAGCGCGAGGTTCGCGCCCCTGGACCCACATCGTAAGGAGGCGTCTGCGCATTGGCAACTAACGCCCTCCCCCGCGCGCGGGCACTTTGCCTGTGCGAGGGCGGATTGACGCGCGCGGAGGCGCCCTGGAGGAACACGGCGAAGCCCACGCACGAGGACCTACTGAGAGGTCTCGTGCGCGGGCCAGCCGAGTAAAGGAATGGGCACCCGGGGCGATGCGGGTTCCGGCCCGGGTGCGGCCAGGCGGTCGACCCACTGCTCTCCAATGTCGCACGAAAGCAGGGGGACGCCTTACCTGGCCCGTGGGAGGAGCCCGGCAGACGGCTCGGTGCCTGCCGGAGCTCCCCCCACGCCATATATCAGTTATCGTTTGAGGTTGATGAGCTCGGTGAGCATCTGATCGGCCGTGGTCACCGTACGGCTCGACGCCTGGAAACCACGCTGGGTGACGATCATGTTCGTGAACTCATTGGAGAGATCGACGTTGGACTGCTCGAGGGATGAGTTGAAGATCATGCCTCGACCACCCGTGTTCGGCTCGCCCACAGCGGGCTCACCCGACCCCGGGCTCTCCAGGAAACTGTTGCCACCGACCGCGTTCAGCTGATCAGGAGACAAGAAGTTCGCCATCGCGACGCGACCCAGGGTGCGCTGGTCACCGTTGGAGAAGGTTCCGTGGATGGTCCCGTCTCGGTCGAAGTCAATGAACGTGAGATCACCCGCTCCGAAGCCGTCCTGGCTCACGGTCACGACCGCGCTCTTGGTGGCGTAGGACGACGTACCGACACCCGAACCAGCGATACCCGCGACCGCGTCCGTCGTAATGGCGTCACCCCAATCGAAGGTCACGTCCTGTGACGACGCGCCATCGAACTGAATCGTGAGCGACGGGCCCGGGGGCGGCGGGGTGTAGGTGTCGAGGAGACCGTCCGAGGTGAACGTCAGGGTACCGGTGCCCACCTCCTGGAAGTTGCCCGCGAGAGCGGGGTCCAGCTCGCCCTGGTCGACAACCGCGTGCCAGCTCCACTCACCAGACTGCTGGTGGATGTAGTAGAGGTCCACGTCGTGAGCTTCACCCAGGGAGTCATACCAGGTGGTGGTCGTCGAGAAAGAGGAGGTCGAGGCCATGGTCGACTCATCGGTCGTGTCCAGCGTTGCACCCGGACCGAGCTGAGGCTCCTTGGGATCAAGGTTCACGTCGAGCGTGACGTTGTTTGTAGCCTTGGGTGGGCTGATCTGGGTTCCCACCTGCAGCGGCGCGATATTGGTTCCCACCTCGCCAGTCGTCAGGCTCGCCGGGAAGCCCAGGAGCTGGAGTCCACCCATATTCGCGAGGAATCCATCCTCATCGATTCGGAACTGGCCGTTTCGTGAGTAGAAGGTCGCGTCCGTACCCGAGACCTGACCCTTCATCATGAAGAAGCCGTTGCCGCCGATAGCCAGGTCGGTAGAGACACCGGTCTGGAGGAGCGCGCCCTGTCCGACGAGTCGCTGAACCGACGTGGCCATGGAGCCCTGTCCGACCTCGGAGAGCCCAGGCTCGCCCATGATGGTCGTGTTCAGGATGTCTGAGAACACGCCGCGGCTGCCTTTGAAGCCGATGGTGTTCATGTTGGCGATATTGTCACCGATGATTCCCATGCCAACCTCGTTGGATCGGATACCGGACATAGCGACATAGAGTGAAGAGAAAATACTCATCTTAAATCCTCCTTGGGGAGTGGGTCACGCCGTCGAATGACGACGTCAAATGCAATCGGTTATTCAGCTTGTGCGTCGTAATCTAGGGCTTCATCGGAGTTGTCTCCGGGAAGCTCGAGGGGAATCGAGAGCTCGTCCGGGATGATGTCCTCGAAGACGTCATCACCGTCCGCGGTGAGGTCATTGAGCAGCTGCTCCGCGGCCGCGATGGTCGAGTCGACATCGGAGTCGCCCTCCTCGGAGACCGCCACGCTCTGGCCCTCTCCGTTCATCACGCTCAGGACCTGGTTGAGCGTGATGACTCGGCCGTCCTCGAGCAGGAGCTGCGGGAAGCCGCCCTTGAAGGTCACGCCCTTCACCATGGCCTTGTCGCGTGTGTTCACGCCGACCTCACCATCCTCGTTCTTGGCGCTGACCTCGAGGGTGTACATCCCCGCAGGAAGCGGGTTGCCATCGTCATCCTGCCCGTCGAATTCGACGCGCTGGTCACCCACGGCCTGTCCTCCGAGCTTCATGGTGCGGACCACGTCACCCGACTCATTGAGCACCTGCACATCGACATTGTCAGCGGCAGAATCGAGCTCGTAGGAGAGCGTCTGGGCCTGGCCCTGCTCAGCGAGGTAGAGGCTGTCGGAGGCGAAGGTCACTTCCTTGCCCACGTAGCTGACCATCTGAGCGCTGGTCGCGGCTGTCTGAGTCACGGCGAGCATGTTCAGCCCTTCGTTGACGTTGACCAGCTGCTCGAGGCTCGTGAACTGAGCGAGCTGCGAGATGAACTCGGTCGGCTCCGACGGCGAGAGGGGATCCTGATTCGCCATCTGAGTCGTGAGCAGCTTCAGGAAGGAGTCCTTGCCGAAGCTGTCCTGGTCCATGGGTCCAGAGCCAGATGCGGCCTGGGACATGGGGTCATATGGGGCGGACGCGGCGTCCGAAAGTTCGACAGTCATGGTTCGTTCCTCTCTTAGACGATCACGTGGAGACGGCCGTCCTCAGCGATGGGCGAGCGCTGGGCTGCATCCACGCTGGAGGGGGCGTTTTCGGGAGTGGGCGAACCGGAGGCTTCCTGCCTCGGCTCACCGTCATCGGAGGCCTGCTGGTCGAGGCTGTCCTCGAAGGCGTTCTCAAAAAACTGGTGATCATCGCCGTCACCGCGCGCCTCATTCTCAAAGGCGCCGTACTCGGCGACATCGACGCGGCCGGCCACGAGCTCCGCCCGGTCCAGGGCCTTACGAACGTCCGGGAGACCGTCGAGCATCTTCTGTCGAAGAGCCTGCTCCTCGGCCTTCACCAGCACCATCAGGTCGTCTCCGTTGGCGCGGATACGGACCTCAAGTTGGCCCGCATCGGTCTCGTTGAGCCGAAGGACCGTGTCACCTGGGTCTTCGATTCGCACGTTGCGCAGCGCCTCGCTGACCTCGGGATCGAGCCCCATGGTCGAGGCGGTGTTCACCGCGTTCGCTGAGGCGCTCGCCGAGACCGCGGTCACCGACTGAGTCGCGACGACCGGAGTCTGAATCGAGTTGCTCTGAGTCGCGGTGGTGGCCGCAACGTTGACCTCGTCCTGGGTCGAGTCCAGCCCCTCTTCAGCGGCTCGATAGCTCTCCCGAGCCGCCTCCAGGTGCTGGGTGCGCTTCTCCGACGCCTTCTTAAAGACGTTGTGCACTTCCTTCGCGACGTTCTCGGTCAGCGCCGTGTGCACCGCCTCACCACGCTGGGTCGCCCGAACGGTTCGATCGACGGCGCGGCTCTCGTCCATGCGAGCCTCTCGGACGTTCTGCAGAAGGTCGCGAGCGATATTGATGTCCCTGGCGCGGCTCTGGTTGCGGGTCACTGCGCGGAGCTGCGCCAGCTTGTCAGCCGCCGTAGCGCGGGTCTCGACCTTCGACGCGAGACGCTCCTCTCGAGGACGGTCGACCGACTCCAGCTTGGAACCCGCGATTCGCTCCTCGGTGGGCCGCTGCTCGACCGCCCGAGTAGGCCGCTCGACGGTCGTGGCCTCCGTGGCCTTGACCGCCTCTCGAGCCACGTTCGACTCCTGGCGGATCGCAAGACGGGGATTCGCATCACCCTGGTCCTGTCGAATCGCGGTCCGCTCGGGACGAGCTCCTTCGTCACGGTGCTTGAAGGCACGACGGTCCTCAAGGTCCTGGTTCAACAGCAACGCGACATCCGTCCTCTCGACCTCTCGACGGCGACGGTTCGGGGCGCGCTCCTCCCGGACGAGTCGCTTAGCGAAGACCGGAGCGTCGTCTCGCTCACGCTCCTCACTACGGTCGTCTTGAGGCGTGAACTCACGACGCTCCTCGCGATCGCCCTCATCGGGTCGACGTTCGCGCTGCTCACGCAGCTCAGCGTCATGGTCACGGAGGTCAGTGCGCTCATCCTGGGCGAGCTCTCGGTCCTGAACCTTCGCGTCCTCCGACCAGGTGTCCTCTGGCAGCTCGAAGGGCGGGCCCTCCGTCTCGGCCGACTCGATGTTCTTCGCGTCGAGCTGAACGGGCATCAGATGGGGGGTCAGTTTCATGGCTTTGTTCCTCCTGCGCGTACTGCGACCTCGCCGGTCAGCATCCGGCTCGTGATCCGGCCGCTAATTTCAGCGGGCATTTTTCCAAGAATGGGCGACGCGACACGCGCCGACAGACGTTTCAAGACATCGATAATCAGGGGCTCGTCCCACCGCTGGAGCATCTGAGCTGCCGTCGTGGGCTTCATCTTCTTGACGAGCTCGGCCACGATCTTGGCGTTCTGTTCCAGCTCCTCCGGGGTGGGCGGCAAGAAGCCCTTTACAGGTCCTCCGGCGATCACCGTTCCACCACAGGCCTTCTCCGCGTAATGGCGAATCATCTGGGCCTCCTGGAGCTTGGCCTCGGCCCGCTTCAGGATCTCCTCCGAACGCTCCATCTCGCGGTTCAAGGCGGCCTGGGTCCGCGCGAGGGCCTGCTCCCGGGCCGCGAGGCTCGCCTCCCAGACCTTCTTGTCCGCAGGTGACTCCGGCTCGGCAACGGTCTCTGGGCTCTCGGCCTCGACCAGCGGAAGGACCTCGTCCGTAGGTGGGACCTCGGCCGCCTCTGTGTCCGCCTTCGACTCCGTCTCCTCGACGGCAGCGGGGCCACTCGGGAGCTCCGCGTAAATCTCCTCGGGAAGCTCATCGATGATGGGCTGCCAGGTCATCCCGAAGGGCAGAACGGGTAGACCGCTCGGAACCTGTCTAGAGGACGCCTCTTGGTCCGTGGCCTCGGCCACGCCCGGCTCATCCTTGGCCGCCCAGGCCCAGGAGGCGGAGAGCACCAAGAGCGCCAGCGCGGGCGCGGTGATCCATCGCGCGCTCATCATGCGGCACCTCGCGACTCTTCGGCTCGAAAGCGATTGACGATCGTATTCAAGGCTCCGACTGAATCCGCATACGAAGGGCGCTCGGACACAGGCTGCTGGAGGAAGCTCCGGATGGCCGGGCCGTGCGCGAGCGCTCGGTCGAACCGCGGTACTTCCCCCTTTCGGTAGGCGCCAAAGGTGATCAACTCTTCCACCTCGCGCAGATCGGCGAGGGCACGCCGAATGTCTCGCGCAGAGGCCTGGTGACGCTCGTCGGTGACGTCGTCCATCACGCGGCTCGTCGACTGAAGAACGTCGATCGCAGGATAGTGTCCCTGCTCAGCCAGGCGACGATCGAGAACCAGGTGGCCATCGGTGACCGCCCGGATGGCGTCGCCGATGGGGTCGCTCAGATCATCGCCCTCAAGCAGCGCCGTGTAGAAGGCGGTGATCGAGCCGGATCCCGTTCCCATTCCCGCGCGCTCACAGAGCTCCGGGATGATGGCGAAGGCGGAGGGAGGATATCCGCGAGTCGTCGGCGGCTCACCGATCGCCAGACCCAGCTCTCGCTGCGCCATGCAGACGCGAGTGAGGGAGTCCATCAGGAGCAAGACGCGCTTGCCCTGGTCTCGGTAATGCTCGGCGATGGAGGTGGCCACCCGAGCCGCGCGAATGCGCAGGGCGGCTGACGTATTGCTGGTGGCGCTCACGACCACGGCCTTCTTCAGGCCCTCGGGTCCGAGCTCAGACTCCACGAAGCGCTTCACCTCTCGAGAGCGCTCACCTACGAGCGCAAGGACGGTGACGTCGGCCTCGGTGGAGCGCGCCATCATGGCCAACAGGGTCGACTTACCGACACCGGCGCCCGCCATCACCACGACGCGCTGCCCCTGTCCGCTGGTCAAGACACCGTCTACACATCGAATTCCGATGGGGAGCGGCTGGTCGACCAGACCACGGTCCATGGGGTTCAGCGGCTCAGGGAAGAGCGGCGCGTGGCGCGTCACGTCGATGGGCGGGCCCCCGTCGATGGGGTTGCCCCAGCCGTCAACGACGCGACCAAGGAGGTTGTCTCCGACCCCGACTGAGGCCTGCCGTCCGCGGGGCTCGATGATGGATCCAATGGTCACTCCGCCGACCGACTCCAGGGGCATGAGGGAGACCGTATCTCCACGAAGCGAGACCACCTCTGCCGACACCACACGGCCGGTCTCGGCGATGCGGATCGCGCAGCTCATGCCGAGCCGAGCGTCCGGCAGCGTGCCATCGACCAGGAGGCCGCCCACGCCGGTGACGCGTCCACTTACGGGGAGCACGGAGGCTTCATCCAGTGCGGCTCGAAGCCGATCGACGGGGAGCATCATCATGCGTCTTCTCCCTCGTTCGTGGGGGAGTCTTGATCGACGGTGGCCGTCTGGGCGTCCGCGTCGACGGGCTGCGCGGAGGCCGGCTCGGAGGCCTCCAGCGCAGGGTCCGCATCCGCTTCGAGTCGCTCCGCGTCAAACGCGAGCGCGACCGCTTCACCCAGGTGGCCCAGCTGGGAACCCCAGCTGGCGTCGATAACGCCTCGATCGAAGGAGATGACGAGGCCGCCACGCGTCAGACGGTCCGACGCGGTGACGATGATGTCGATGGCTCGGCCCGTTCGCTCCTTAGCGAGGTCGGGCGCGACCGTACGCAGTCGATCCACATCGTCGGCGTGAGCCTCGATACGAAGGTGCTCGACAGGTCCGACTCGATCCAACGCGCGATTGAGGTTGTCCATGAGGACCGTCGGGTCGACGCCAGCCTCCCGAGCGAGGAGACGCTCGGCCATGAGGACCGCGAGGGAGACCGCGGACTCCGAGATCCGGTTATCGAGGGCCAGCACGCTCGTCTCAAAGCGACGGGCGGCTGTGTCATAGGCCTCTCGGACCTCTGCCAGGGCTCGCTCGTGGTCCTGGCGAGCGGCCTCAGAGGCCTCTTGCTTGGACTCCAGCTCCGCTTGGAGCGCTTCTACAGTCGGTCCAGTCACGACGGGCTGGACGGGCTCCGGAGCTGATGGCTCCGCGGTATCGACCGGCTCGCCGTAGACCGCGCCATCGAACTTCCAGGAGGTGACGTCGACCGCCTGCTCTGGGAGCCAGGGGCGAACCGAGACACCCTCCACGCTCTGGAAGGAGACCGGCTCGACGCGCTGCGCCTCGAGCTTCTGGGGATCCCTTACGCTCACATCGAGTTCCCGGGTCGGAGGTTGACCTTGCCGTCCTCGGCGAGGCGAAGAACGATGGCGATAATCTCGTCCTGAGACTGCTTGACCTGGTCAGGCCCAATGGGGCCGAGCGCCTCAAGCTCGTCGAGGACGATCATCGCCGCGCGACTCGACATGTTGCCCAGGATGAACTCCTTGAGCTCCGACGCGACTCCCTTGAGCGCGATGGCCAGCTGCTGAGAGTCGACCTCGCGGAGGATCTGCTGAACCTCTCGTGCATGGAGGTTCACGAGATCCGCGAACACGAACATGAGGCTCTTGATCTCAGCGGCGAGCTCTTCATCTCGTCCCTTGAGATCCTCGAAGACCTTCTCTTCAATATCCAGGCCGACGCTCTTGAGGAGCTTCACGGCCATGCCCATGCCCTCGATCTTGAGGGGCATCGCCTCTTCCGAGCGCTTCAGGTCTCGTCCCACGATGTTGGCGACCTGAATGATCACCGACTGCGGAACGGTCTTGATGGTCGCCAGGCGCTCTACAACGATCACCCGCATCTCTTCGGGCAGCAAGCGAAGGACCATCGCGCCGACATCAGACGGGAGCAGGGTCAGGACCACCGTGACCACCTGGGGGTGCTCCTGGGCGATGGCTCGGGCGAAGCCCTTGGGATCGGACTTGGCGGCCGCGGCCACCTGGCCAGCGGCGTCGAGCGACTCTCCACCCATAATCGAGGAGATCTTGTCGGAGCCGAGGGCCGAGAGCGCAGCGTCTCGAATCATGTGCTCATGACCGCTCACTCCGGCGACCTGGTACTCGACCTGGCTGTTGAGCTCGCGCAGCACCTCGAGAACCTCATCTGCGGTCACGTCCTCGAGGGACTCCGCGTGGTTCAGGAGAGCCTCCACCTCGTCGGGGCTCAGGAGCGTGAAGATACGTCCGGCGAGCTCGGAGCCCAGGGCCATCACCGCGATGGCGGCCTTTCGCAGCCCGTTCATCGGGTCGGTGGTGGGCACGAGGTTCGCGTCCTCCGCGACCTCGGTCTCAGCCGTCTCGTCTAGCTCTTCTGCGGTGTTGTCGTCGCTCATGCCGCCTCTCCGGGGGTCAGGTCACGAATCCAGCGTCGGATGACGATCGCGGTTCGTCGAATGTCCTCGCCGCTGTTGCTCACTGCGACCTCTCGCAGCTGATCAATCTCGTGGTGAATGGCCTCAAGCTCATTGGCGCTCGGAGCGATCTCCTGGAGGCGAGCCTCGAAGAGGGCGCGCTCCCGCTCATCAGACTCACGTCGCTGGCGAGCCAATCGTCGGCTCCGGCGCAGGAAGGCCACCACCAGGACGAGCAGGGTCAGCGCGATGGCGCCAAGCCCAACCAGGGTGCGCATCTGGGGATCGAGCAGGGCGTCGAGACCCGTAGGGGCTACGACGTTGGCCGCGAGCGCCTCGTTGGCGAAGGGCATCGCGACAACCTCGACCTCGTCGCCGCGGGTGGTGTTCAGACCGACCGCCTTGGTCACGAGGCTCTTCATCTGGTCCACGACCGCGGGGGCCAGGGCGTCGGCGCCCAGACCCGAGTCGACGACGACCGCGACGCTCAATCGATCCACACGAGCGTGGGGAGTCTCACGACGCAGGGTGCTCTTGTCGATCTCATAGTTCTTGATGTGATCGGAGCGCTCGGCGTTCGAGCCGCCACCCGCGGCCTGATTGGCGCCACCGAAGTTGTCAGGCAGGTTGGATCCGGCGCCTGGGACTCCGGCCGCGACCTTGTCCTGAGAGGCGCTGGACTCCAGCTTCTCGCGCTCGCTTCGGATGACCTGGCTCTCCGGGTCGTACTTCTCCTGGGTCTCCACGACGGTAGAGAAGTCCAGATCTGCGGCCACCTGAGCGCGGACCTTGCCCACACCGACGACCGTCTCCAGGAGGCGCACGACGCGACGCTCCAGGTTGCGCTCAAACTTGGACTGATGCTCCAGACTCTCATCCGCGTGCCAGTCACCGTCCTCCAGAGCCGCCAACATGGTGCCGCTCTGATCGACGACCGAGACACGCTGGGCGGAGAGTCGCTCAACACCGCTCGCGACGAGGGTACGGATGGCCTCCACCTGACGGCGAGCGAGGCTCGCGGAAGGGGCGAGGGTCACGACCACCGACGCGCTCGGCTCGGCCTCGTCCTCCTCGAACAGGCGCCGCTCGGGAATCACGAGGTGAACACGCGCGCGGTCCACCGACTTCATGTGCTGAATCGTGCGCGACATCTCGCCCTCAAGAGCGCGGTGGTAGTTCACCTTCTCCGCGAACGAGGAACGGCCGAGCTCACTCTGGTCGAAGATCTCAAAGCCCACGAGCTTGCCGGTGCCGCTCGAGCCGACGGCCAGGGCGATGGTCGCCTCATGGATCTTGCTGCTGGGCACGAGAATGGTGCCGCCCTCGGCGAGCTCGTAGGGGATGGCCTCCGTCTCGAGCGCCGTAACGGCGACCTGCTGATCCTCAGGCAGGAGTCCGCGGGCGACAGCCCGCATGGACTCGCCGACGGCCTGGTTGAAGATCAAGGTCCCGAAGCCCACGAGTATCGCGCCCGCGACCAAGCCGATCACCGCTTGCTGAGCAGCGGGGAGGGTGTCGAACGTTCCTCGGATCTGGCCACCGAGCCCCTGTGGGGGTGCCGGCGTCTCCGGGGTCGTTGTTGTCTGTTCTTCGTCAGCCATTTCGTTGCCTGGTGTCGATGGGTGTCATGAGGGCGCGAGGCCGCTCTAGATCTGCATCCGTGCGATTTCCTGGTAAGCCTGGATGGCCTTCGCCGTGACCGAGGTCATCAGCCGCATGCTGGTGTCGGCCTTCGCCAACTCCACCATGAGCGTATGCACAGGGACATCGCCCCCGGTGACGAACTCGTTGACCTTGTCGTCCGCGTTCAGCTGCTGAGTGTTGACCTGGTCGACGGCGCTCTCAAGGCGCTCAACGAAGGCCTCTCCAGCGGGACTCTGCTGGGTGGTATCGACACCGCTGGGGCGAAGACCGCCTACGCTGCCGAGCGACATATGTCCGATGGGAAGGGTACTCATGATGTCTACCTACCGATGTCCAGTGAACGAACGACCATCTCTTTGAGGGACGTAAAGGCCTGCACGTTCGCCTCGAAGGAGCGGGAAGCGGTCATCATATCGACCATCTCCTCCATCACATTCACGTTAGGCATCCGCACGTTTCCGTCCTCATCCGCGTCAGGATGGCTGGGGTTGTGAACCAGGGCGCCCTCGCGCTCGTCCTGGTCGATCTCGACGACCTCGACGCCGCGAAGAGCTGCGTCAGGCGTGTCGGGCTCGGAGGCCCCCTCGACCAGGGTCGAAAACACAGGGCGGAGCCGCTTGTAAGGCCCACCTTCCTCGGTACGCGTGGTGTTCGCGTTGGCGAGGTTGGAGCTCACGAGATTGAGTCGCACACGCTGTGCGCTCATTCCGGAAGCTGCAATTCTAAATCCCTTAAACATGATCGGTACCTCCTGGGCGCTTAGGCTACTGAGCCTGACCCAACTGCTGGATCACGTAGTTCAGAACGAGGAATCGACGACGCGTCGACTCCGCGGTCACCTCGAATCGCGACTTGTTCTCGGCGAATCGGGTGAGCTCCTTATCGAGATCGACCCCATTGCCATCGAGGCTGTTGGTGACGTCGGGACGCTCCAGCACCTCGGACGGGGTGTAATCCTGACCGGTCTCTCCGGTGACGTGCGCCGCGTCCGTGCGATGCATACCGCCGGCCGCCGTGTCTCCGTCCTCCATGGCCTCGGCCAGGGCGCCCTCGAAGGCGAGATCCACCGGCTGATAGTGCGGCGTATCCACGTTGGCCATGTTGGACGCGAGCAGCTCCTGCCGCTTGAGTCGCAGATCGAGCGAGCGCTCGAGGTTCTGCATGGTGGCATCGGAAATCCAGGACGACATATCAGGAGCTCCTCCCACCAGGCGCGGCGGCGATGCCTGCCAGCCCCGTGGTCTCGTCCAGGGCGCTCATGCGCGCCGGGTTGGGGATCTCAAGACCATCATCGCGGTAATCACGAAGACGGTTTCGGAGGGTGCGAACGCTGATCCCGAGCTCTCGGGCGGCGTGGGTTCGATTGCCATTGCAGGCCTGCAGAACCTCAAGAATGACGGCCTGCTCACGCTCACGAAGCGAACGGGGACCCACGGCGGCAGTGGCTGCAGCCTCGGGCTCGACTCCCATCAGATCACGCTCAAGCACGATGTGCTCCGCCTCGATCGTCTCGCCGCGCGTCAGAATCAGAGCCCGCTCAATGGTGTTTCGCAGCTCGCGAACGTTCCCGGGCCAGCTCCAGCTCATGAGCGCGGCGATGGCGCTCGGGCTCACCTCGATCCAGTCGCGGCCAAAGCGCTCGGCAAGATCATTGCAGAGCACCTGGGCCAGGGCCGGAATGTCGCCCTTGCGACGCTGGAGCGGCGGGACATGAATCGGGAACACGTTGAGTCGGTAGTAAAGATCCTCGCGGAAGGTGCCGTCCTGAACCGCGAGACGAAGATCACGGTTGCTGGTGGCGATCACGCGAACATCCACAGGGATGGGCCGCGAGCCACCGACGCGAGTCACCTCGCGCTCCTGGAGGACTCGAAGCAG
>CALCNF010000335.1 GCA_937897815.1 uncultured Pseudomonadota bacterium
GCCGTCGTCGGGTCCGTGCGCACCAGGAGCACGTCGTTCAGGTTCAGCTCGCCGTCCATCAAGAAGTGGAAGCGGTCGACCAGGGCGTGGGAGCCACGGAGCAAGCCGTTCGGGATCACCGCCCAGAGCTCCTTGCCCAGGTCGTTTTCATCCTGTGTAGGCACGACCGTCGAGCACGAGGACTTCGTGGCGGACAGGTTGTCCACACGGAACGCGTGAATCAGCCCATCGTGGGTACCGGTGTAGAGCACCGTCGGGCGGCACTGGGGGGTGTATGAGTTGCTGTTGCTGTCGAGTGGCGTCTCTACGTAGGTGTTCCAGCTGCGGATGGGATACGCGCCAGCGGACAGAGGCTCCTGGACTACTGGCGTAGCGCGGGAGATCGCGCCCAGCCGCTTCTTGTTGCGCGAGGACGCGTTGTCGGCGCGGATCGTTCGAATCACCTCTCGCATGTACTTCCGCTGGTTCGTCAGCTTGGACGCAGGCCCGATGATGTTGTCGCTCTGAATGACGTTCCCGAGCGCGTCGTACCCGTTCGGGAGCACCTGTGGGAGGTTGCCGCTCTGGGGGACCCCGAAGATCCGGCCCATCTCGCTTTTGGAGCCGCCCAGCTGAACGAGCTTCTGCTCCAGGGGGTGAATCGCTCCATCGACGACGGCGAGGAGGTTACGAACCGAGTTCGCGCCGTCATTCAGGCGGTCGTGGATCGACACCTGCTCCAGGGCGCAGCTCAGCCCACCGTCGCTCACCGCAGCGCACTTCTCGCTGCACTGGTAGATGGTCTGGTCCAGGTAGCCCACGAGGTTGATATCGTTGCTGGGATCGCTCTGGTAGGAGGCGTTGAACTGGTACTGGAGATCCTGGCTCGACTGAGTCGCGTTCGTGATGGTGATCCCGGTGCGGCTCTGAATCTCCTGGTGCGCTCCTGAGATCTCTCCGGCCAGGGCCGCCGCCATACCGCGGGAGTCGGTCGCGATGTAGACGGCGTCAGCCGGTCCACCGTTCGCGGGATCGAGCTTCTCGATAAAGCACTTGTCGCTCTTGCTGTCCTGGCTGCAGCCACCACCCTCCAGGTTGAACCCGACGACAACCACGCGAACAGGGGAGGGCGGCGTGCTCTTCATCGCCTCGATAGCGGCCGCGGTCGTGGGGTAGCCAAACTTACCGTCGTTGCTAGCCTTACCATCGGTGAGCAGGATGATCGTGCGGTCGCGGCAGGAGGCGAGGGCGTCGCCAGACCCGTCCGCGAACTGGCTGGGCTTCACGCTCTTGTCGCTCATCATGAACCAACGGGCGTCGTCGAGCGCCGGTCCAAGCGGCGTACCACCCGTCTCGAAGTCTCCTCGAAGAGACGCGATATCGTACTGAGCCAGGCGGTTACGATTTCTCATCGGGCCAAAGCCGTCATCCGTCGAGGGCGTGATCAGCTGGCCACGGTTGTTGTTCTGGCGATGTCCCGTGTCATCGTTGACGGTCCAGATGCCCGTGGACTCATCCCATACGTTGGCGATATCCGGCTCGCCCCACTTGGAGTTTCGGATGCCGAGGTTCACGCCGCCTTTGTCGGGCCCGTAGCTGTACATACCCTGCCAGGAGCCAGCCGGATCGATGTCCGTGTCGAAGCTCATCACAGTGAATTTCACGTTGTCTCTAGCGATATCGAGGAGGCCGTCAAAGCGTTGCTTTGGCGACGTACAGGCGTTGGGGCCGTATCCGCTGCAGGCCTCATAGAGGGGCAGTCCGCCCTTGTAGCCATCCGTGCCCGGGGTCCGCTCGCGGCACCAGTAGTCCTCATAGGTGCCCGTGAGGATCTCCTTGGCGACGATGAGCCTCGACTTGGTGTACTCGCTGAGCGCCTTCTTTGGCGTCGTCGCTCCAGGACCCTCACAGACCGGGCCGTACATGTCGTAGGAGGGGGTGAGCGCGTCACCCGCGAAGTACTCCATGCTGTACGAGGTATCCAACACCACCAACACCAATGGCTTCACTCCCTCGACGCTCTTGGTCGTCGCCTGAGAGCTCATGGCCAGCCCACAGAGCAGGCTGAGAAGACTCATCGTCATCAAGCTGGGAATCGTGCGTTTCAAACTCTTAAATCGTTCCTGTCGTTGCTGGCGCTCGATCGCAGGGCAGAGGTCCCACGTACATCAAAGACCGGATCTTCTGCCACACCATGAAGGCGCCATCTTCGGGCTCACCCATGAGCTGGTCACCGACGTTTCCGACGGCATCAAACTGATACTTGAAGCGGCAGCGGCTGTCGGGTCCGGTGCCGGAGTAACCGACGAGCGGCTGCCTCATTCCGGTCTTCGTGATCTGAATCTGAAAGTCGGCAGGTGCGTTGCCCTGGGCTCGCTGACTCAGGACCTGCCCCTCGTAGCCGAAGCTCCCGGTGGGGCTCAGGTCAAAGTAGGAGATGCCGCTCACGAGGTTACTGGAGGTCCAGATCGCCTTACCGTCTTTATCCGTGTTGGTGTTCACGTCCGCGACGAAGCCCTCGGGGCCCAGGTCGAGGGCGTGGGTGAGCGCCGTCAGGGCGCCACTCTCTGTGATGCGGAAGGTCGTCGTTCCTCTGCGGGTGTTTCCAGAGAAGCCGATCTCCGAGTTGGTCATGTGGACCGAGACCATACCGACGCTGGTCAGCGCCAAGAGGATCATCAGGGCGATGAGGAGCATCGACCCTCGCTCATTGGTGAGCTGTCGCCTCAGGCGAGCCACGCTGTGAAATGACTTCATCTCACTGCCTCCTCGCCTGGACGCTCATCAGCGTCACGGTGGATGCCATCTCATATACGCGCGCGGCGCCCTTCATCTCCGGGTCCACGTCGAACGCGTACAAGGGAGCGTCGGTCGCGCCGCGCGGCGCGAACTGTAGGTCTTCGTCCTCGAACGGCGCGCGCGTCGACACTTTCACCGTCAGACCTCGCAGGAGGTGACTGACGTTGCTGGCGGAAGGCTCGAGTGTGTAGGGCGACGCGGCCAGGCTCGCGAGGTTCGGGAAGCACTGGATGGCCACCGGCACCTGGCGCATGGTGCCTGACTCGGGAGAGGTGACGTTGAGGCAGATGTCATAGATCTGAAGGTCGATCACATACTCAGCGATGATCAGCGCCGTGCCCGAGACCACCTTGCCCGTTCCATCGAGCTCTTCTCGCACCAGATCCCACTTGGTGCTCTCGGTGTCGCGCCGCATGTCCCGCTTGAGCCGGTAGCGCACATAGCCGAGCACGCTCACCTCATGGCCGCCACCGAAGCCGGTGATCCCGGTCGCCGGCTCCTGAAGGGTGATCGTTGGGAGCAGTCCGCCATTGAAGCTGGCTGACTGAATTGGGATGATCTGCTCACGCCTCGCGACTCCGTAGGTCTCAATTCGGAGCAGGCGCTTGTTGTTGAAGACCCGGTTGAAGGCGGCCTCATCTCCGTCAGCGGGCGTCCAGGGCAGGGTGACCGTCGTCCCGGACACCATCTCGGAGGTGTACGTCTTGTGGGCGAAGAAGTCTCCGAGCAGCCTGAGACGCTGGGGCTGAATGTTCTGGTTCACCGAAGGATTGGGGACCTGGGGGTCGGGATCGACGTCAATGGCGACCGCCGACAAGACCACGCCGACGGGAGTGTCGACCCAGTTCTCCTGGTTGGACTGGGCGGGTGAGTTGAAGCCTGCGCTCCGCAGATCGGCGCGCAACTGGCGGATCGCCATTCGCAGCTGGCCGAGCCCCTCCAGGGCGTGATTCTGGACCCGGTAGCCGCGCATGCTCTCCGTGTAGATCGAATAGACGCCCGCGATGACGATGCTGCCCACGAGGATCGTGACCATCAGCTCGACCAGGGTGAATCCGCGAACGCGTCTGGTGATCGTCGCTCTCATCGTTCGAAGACGTTCATCCCGAGGCTTGATGTCAGGGTCACGGACCGGGCCTGGCCCAGGTCCGCGCTCGCGAGCGTGTCGCACAGCATAAACTTGTTCAGATCCGCGTTGGCCAGAGGCCAAGACACCTCGACCTCCACGCGAATCGCTCGATTGGGCACCAACCAGGTGAGCCTGTAGTGCATGCAGTAGGGCTTATCCGTCCCCTCAAAGCCCGGCTGGATCATGGCCTGTCGGATCCCCGAGTTGAGTCCCAGTGGACTCACGGGGCCTACGCGGCTCACTCGTCGGTCCTCGCCCGAGGTGGGCCCGGCGCGCATCCAGCCCGGAGCACCAAGGACGTCTCCAGTCGCCTGAGCGCCAGCGGTCACGCCTCCTCCGACCACCAGGTCCTTGATGTGGGGGAACGTTCCTCCTCCATCGAGACCCTGACCCGGGATATCCGTCCAGGACATGAACTCCAGTCGCAGCTGCTCGATGAAGTTCTCGGCCAGGTTGGTCGCCTCAGCGAGGTGCTTCGCGTGGGCGAGCCCCCGCAGCGTCGCCATCTGCATGTTGAGCAGCGCAACGAAGCCCAGGGTGGTTACGACGACCACCATCAGCAGCTCCAC
>CALCNF010000336.1 GCA_937897815.1 uncultured Pseudomonadota bacterium
TCCCAGGACTCTTCGGTGATCGTCTCCGTCCCGTCATAGTTATTGGTCCATGTCCCGATCAACTCCAGCTCAGTCGCAGCGGTCGCGTTGCTGCTGGAGCTGTCATCCCCGCTGTCGCAAGCGAACAGGGAGAGGGAGAGGGCGAGAAGAAGGCACAGACCGCCCGTCTGCTTGGCAATGCTCATCATGGTAAGAATCCTCAAAATGTCGTGTGCGGATGTCACGAGCAGTAGGAGGCGGGGAGCATGCAGATGCTGACCACGCCGCCCTCCACCCGAGGTCGCACGATTGTGGTGACGCGATGCCCAATATCCTGGCTTCTGGTTCGTCCTCGCCCGAGCCTTCCCAAGGTCCTCGCGGACCTCAGTGGTCATCTCGGGTTCGTCCCCAGTTACAGTTGCGGGGGCAGCGTCGGTCTCTCACCGACTTTCTGAACATCGCGGAGACCGCCTAGCATCCATTCCAACCCAACGTCAATGTAGACTCGAGCGTTGGGCGGCAATCCGTGATCCCTCCGTCCCGGTACTCCCGCGCCCTAGTGGTCGTGGGCCGCCCGCCCTACAGGCGCTTCTTCACCGCGTTGGCGAGATCGACCAACTCCTGGTCGGAGCAGACCGTATCGCCACATGAGACGCTCACGACGATGCTCTTTGTGAGATCAGTGAAGCTCAGGGTCATGATCCCCTGGAAGTGCGAGAAGATCGCGCTCGGGGGTACCGCCTTGGTCTCCTCGGCGTTGGGGAAGTCCCGCTTCATCTTCCGGAAGCGCTCATTGGCGTCCCGACGGATCTTCTCCTTCCAGACCTGCACCGAGACGCCGAACTTGCTCCTCAGCTGGGGCGCGAAATACGAGACATTGTAGGTCGCGCTCGGCTCGATTCCCGTCAGAGGGCGCCCCTTGCTCAAGGTCGCGTCTCCCGTGATCTTCCGTGCCTGCGTGATCGTCATGTAGCGCCCGATGTTCAGGACCTTGCCCGCCGGAGCCTTGGCTGGTGCCGCTTCCGGCTTGCCCTTGATCACCTCTGGGACCGCTCGCGCGAGCGGGTTCTCCGTGCGAGCGGAGGCCGCCGCAGCGGGCGCCGCCGCGGGCGGTCGCGCGTTCGTCGCTTTTGGCTCTTCGGCCTGCTCGCCCGCGCGTCGACGGTTCGCGCGCTTCTTCAGGTCCGCCTCCATGGCCTTGCGGTTCGCGAGGCGCTTCGCGTCGGCGTCCAGGGCGCCCGAACGCTTCGGCTTCTCTGCGGCAGGAGCCTTGGCTCCGCGGAGTCCTGGTACCGGCTTGGCCGCGTCAACTCCGGCGGTGACCTTTGCGTCAGCGCTCGGCCTCTCTGAGGCCGACTTCGCTGCCTCTGCGGTGGTCTTGGAGTCCCCTTCAGCGGACTCCTGCTGACTCTGTGCGCTCTCCTCCTGGCCTCCCTCGGGCTCCGACGAGCAACCTCCGCAGCCGCTCAGGCACGTCATGGCTGTCGCCATCATGAGGGCCATCAGCAGGGCGCTAACTCGTCCGGTTTGTTCGGTCATCTTCGAGGTCTCCCAGGGTCGGTGGCAGAGTTCACGCCGCGGGGGGCGGAGCGTCTGCGCCGGCGGATTATGTGCAAGGCTACCGAAGCAAGTCAACGAATCCGGGCCCACGGAAGCTCGTCGGCTTCGCGCCCGCGCGACGGAGGCGCTTGTGGGGCCGGGCACATGCGTGCGAAGGTCCCTGGCCATGGTCGAGCAGCTCGAGGGAACGGTGGCGCGCATCCGGTACACGAATCCGGAGTCACACTGGACCGTCGCGTCCCTGGAGATCGAAGGGGCCTTCGCGCCGATCACCATCGTCGGAGCGCTGCCGGCTCTTGCGGACGGCATGAAGGTGCGTCTCGATGGAGCGTGGGTCAACGATCCCCGCTGGGGTAAACAGTTCAAGGCCGAGCGCTTCGTCGAGCTCATCCCCGCGACCCGGGATGGGATCACCGCATATCTCTCCAGCGGCTTTATCCGCGGGGTGGGGCCCAAGATGGCGGAGCGGATCGTGGACGCCTTTGGCGAGGAGACCCTCAACGTCATTATGGAGAGTCCGCAGCGCCTCTCAGCGGTTGCGGGGCTGGGCGCGAAGAAGGTTCGGGCGATTGAGGAGGCCTTTCGCGAGCGTCGTGGCGCTCAGGAAGCTCTTGTCTTTCTCTACGGCCTGGGCCTCACGCCGGGCCTGGCCAGCCGGATCGTCAAGCGCTATGGGGACCAGTCTATAGCCCTGGTGCGAAGCAACCCATATCGTCTCGCAGAAGAGGTGGACGGTGTGGGTTTCCTCAAGGCCGACCAGGTCGCTCGCGGACTTGAGATCGCGGTGGAGGACCCGGATCGTCTCCGGGCCGGCGGCGTCCATATTCTCCAGGCTGCTCGGAGTGAGGGGCACTGCTTTCTTCCTCTCGAGCACCTCATTGAGGCGACCTCGCACCTGACGGGAGTGGATCGGTCGCTGGTTCAGCCCGCGTTGGACATGCTGGTGCTCGATGGCCGAGTGGTCTTCGCGGATTGGCCGGATCGTCCTATGGAGAGGGCCGTGTATCTCACAGCGCTCCTGGACGCCGAGCGGCGTCTCGCTGAGCGCCTCTCAGAGCTCGCCGTCGTCACGCCGGTCTCGGATCCCGAGTCCCGTATTGACGCCGCCGCTGAGGGCCTGGGCCTTGCATTGGGAGATGGGCAGCGTGACGCCCTCCGTACGGCTCTGAGCCACCCGCTCACCGTGGTGACTGGCGGACCAGGCACGGGAAAAACGACGATCATTCAGTGTCTCCTTGAGGCTGCTGGTCTCTCTCAGTCGCGTGTGGCGCTGGCCGCCCCGACGGGCCGGGCGGCGAAGCGGATGAGTGAGGCGACCGGTCAGGAGGCGAAGACGATCCATCGGCTCCTTGAGTTCAACCCTATCGGCGGACGCTTCCAGCGCGATGAGGCGGATCCGCTCGACGTCGAGCTGCTGATCGTAGATGAGGCCTCCATGGTCGATCTTCCGCTCTTTGACTCCCTGATGCGCGCGGTGGTCGATACATGTCGAGTGGTCCTCGTCGGGGACGTCGATCAGCTTCCGCCTGTGGGCCCGGGCGCGCCCCTGACCGAGCTGATTCGCTCGGAGACGGTCCCGGTTGTGCGACTCCGCGAGATCTATCGGCAGGGCGCCGGCTCGACCATCATCGACGTGGCCCACGGCATTCAGCGTGGCGAGAGCCCCGAGGTGACCCCTGCTGGCACCACGATCCAGGACTTCTACTTTATCCATCGCGAGGATCCGGCCGCGATCCTCGCGACCATGGAGGAGCTCGTCACCCGACGAATACCCAGCCGCTTCGGCTTCGACCCGCGGACCCAGATCCAGGTGCTCTCGCCCATGCGCATGGGGCTCCTCGGGGTCCAGAACCTCAACGAACGGCTTCAGTCTATCCTGAACCCTTCGGGCACAGGCTTTCAGGTTGGCGAGCGCCTCTATCGGGTCGGTGATCGGGTGATGCAGATCCGCAACGACTATGATCGCGGCGTGTTCAATGGAGATACGGGGACCATCGAGCGGGTCGATCCTGTCAACGGACGGCTGGTGGTCGTGATCGACGA
>CALCNF010000337.1 GCA_937897815.1 uncultured Pseudomonadota bacterium
CTCAATCAGATCCCCGAGGAGGACGACCCCGCCAAGCTCGCCAAGCTGATCGCGGCGGCCATCCCCCATGTACAGGCCGATCGCGCGGCCCTTCTGCGCCGCCGCCTGGCTCGGATTCACCGGGAGCAGCTTAAGGAGCCCGCGCGCGCCTACGCAGCGATGGCCTTGGGCCTGGAGAGCTTGGAGGTAAGCGAGCCCGTCCGAGAGGCACGAGAGCTGGCCGCAAAGGGCTCCTTCGCCCGCGCCGCCGAGGCCCTGCAGGAGTCGCTCAGCTCAACGCCACCCGAAGGACAGCTTGAGCTGCTTCTAGAGTTGGCCAGGATCGGAGAGACGGCCCTCGCGGACAGGGAGATGGCCGAGAGCGCCTACCGCCGGGTTCGGATGCTTCACCCTCAAGCGATCGAGGCGCTGACCTTCTTCAGCGAGTGGCACGTCGAGCAGAAGGATGCGCGGCGCGCCTACGCCGTGTGTGCGCAGCTGCACGGCCAGCTGGAGAGCGCAGACGCACGGGGAGATCGGGTCGACCTGGCCCGCAAGATGGCGCACATCGCGGCCCAGGACCTGCAGAGCCAAGAGAAGGAGATCGAGGCCTGGAAACGACTCCTGGAGGACAAGGCTCAAGACACAGAGGCCAATGAACGACTGCGATCCGTTTACCGGAGCAGCGAGCGCTGGGCCGCGCTCGCGGACCAGCTTGAGCAGTGGGCGGAGTCCCTTCCGGACAAGGAGCGCGAGCGCAGGGTCGAGCTCTTGTTCGAGTTGACCGAGCTCTACCAGAACGCCTCGCGACTGCCCTCTGAAGAGAAGCTCCTCGAGGCCTATCGACGCATCGCGCAGGACGCACCAGAGAATGAGGTCGCGCTCGACCACCTCGCCCACAGCTACGAGGATCAGAACCGATGGCGTGATCTCGTCGGAGTCCTTGAGCAAAAGCTTCAGGTCGCGACAGACCCGCTGGAGCTCCTCGAGATTCACCATCGCATCGCATCGCTCTACTTCGAGCGCATTCGTTCCGACGAGGAAGCGCTGCCCATCCTGCAGCAGCTCTTGGCGATGGATCCGGACAACCCCGATGTCTTGCGACACCTTCGTGAGATCCACCTGCGTCGCTTTGACCAGGTCCGCGTCTATGAGACCTACCAGGAGGAGCTCCGCTTCTTGCAGGGGCGAGACCGGCTGGACATCCTGGTCGAGCTCGCCACCATCGCGAGCCGCGACCTCCGAAACCACGAAGAGGCGCTGGACTGGTGGCGCCAGGTGCTGGAGGTTGACCCGGCACATGGAGACGCGCTCCGCGCCCTCCAGGAACAGCACACGAGGTCGCGCGACTGGCCCGCCTATGTCGGCCTGCTCGAGAAGCGTCTCGACGGCGCGAACACCCGCAAGGAGAAGGTCGAGCTGCTCCTGGAGCTGGGCGAGGTCACCTATGACCAGCTCAGAGACACCGAGCGCGCCCTGGAGATCTTTCACACCATCCAGGACCTGAGTCCATTCAATGCACGCGCGCGCGGCTTCCTCCGACGGGTTCATATCGAAGAGCGCGACTGGGCCGCGCTCCGAGGCCAGTACGAGCCACGAGAGGACTGGAACGGGTACCTCGTCCTCCTGCGCGAGGCAGAGCAGCGCACCGATGACAATGTGCTCGCGGTAGACATCCACATGGAGATCGCGCAGGCCTCCACGGACCTCCTCAAGGATCCTGCTACGGCCCGTGAGTCCCTCGTGTCCGCTCTGGAGTTGGACCCGTCCTACGTGGAGGCCGCCCGGCGCCTGGTCGGCTTTCACGCCGAGCGCCTGGCGCCCGAGACCCGAGCGATGGCGGTCGAGAGTCTGGCGCTCCACGGCAACGCTGACGACGAGCGTCCCAGCGCGTGGCGCGAGATCGCCGAGCGACGTAGCCAGGGGACCGATCCCGCCGCGACGCACGCTGCGTGGCTTGAGGTGGCGACGCTAGAGGCCTCCCAGGGGTCCGTCGCCGTCCTGGAGGAGATCCTCGACACGGCGACGGCGAGCGACGCCTGGCCCGCGACAGCAGAGGCCCTCGGCCGGGTCCTTGAGCTGCTGCCTCGCGACGCGTCGGACGCGCGCCTGGCCGTGCACCGCGAGTTGGGTGTGATCCATCGCTCCCACCTCGGCGACGCGGCTGGAGCGGCGAGACACCATATGGCGGTCTTGGCGGAGGCACCGGGCGACGAGATCGCCCTCTCCGCCCTGGAGGAGATCCACCTCAGCCACAACGACTTCGAGGGGCTCGAGAGCGTCCTTCGGCTGCGCGCAGATCAAGGGCTCACCCCCGAGACGCGCCGAGAAGCGAACCAACGCCTTGGGCAGCTCTATGAGGACGTGATGGTGGACCTGGGCCGCGCCGCCGAGGTCTTCCAGGCCATGCTGGAGAACGAGGCGGACGACGAGTGGGCCCTGGGCTCGCTGCGCCGGGTTCGCATGATGGACGAGTCTTTCGAGGCCTTCGTCTCTGACCTTGAGGAGCTCACGCCGCGCCTGAGCGACCCGGCGGCTCGAAGCGCGCTGACCCTGGAGCAAGCGCGCCTCGTGCGTGTCTGTCTCAAGGACTACAACCGCGCCGCGTCCATCCTCTATGACGTGCTGATGGAGAACGGCCCTGACGCGAACGAAGCTCTGGCGACGCTGGAGGCCATGTTCGCCTCGGGTGAAGCCATGGCGACGGTCTCCGAGCTCCTGGATCGCACCTACCGCGAACGGGAAGATCTCCCGAGGCTCGCCCACGTCCTTGAGGTCCGACTGGGCACGGCGGACGACACCGATGAGCGCCTACGCCTCGTCAGCGAGCTGCACACGCTCTACACGGGCGAGCTGAAAGACAGCGCTCGGGCCTTCGACGTGGTGTGCACTCGATTCGAGCTGGCCCCTACGGATCGGAAGACCTGGGCAGAGCTCGAAGCCCTCGCCGAGGAGACCCAGCTGTGGGCGCCCCTCGCGAACCGCTGGCAGTCGGTGCTCGACGGCGACTCCCGAGGGCCCGGGTTTGAGAGCCCCGCGGAGGCGACGCATCTGCGCGTTCGTCTCGCTGCGCTTGTGCACCACCGTCTCGACCGAGTCGACGAGGCGACCGACGTTTACGAGCGGATCGTCGCCGACTCGGACGACCTGTCTGCACACGGGGATATTCTCGACGCCCTTGAGACCATCTACATCGAGCGCGACGCGGCTGAGGACGTCGTCCGCATCCGCCTGCTGACCTCGGAGTCGCACCTGGACGGCAACGTCCGTCGAACCAAGCTCCTGGACGCCTGCGCCCTGATGGCCGACCGCCTCGAGCGCCCCGAGGACGCCCTCGTCCACTACGAGCGACTCGTCCACGAGAATCCCGCTGACGATGAGTTCGCCGATCGATACGAGACGACGCTTCAAAGCCTGGAACGATGGGAGCCCCTGATCGAGCACCTGGAGCGACGCTCCGAGGCCCTCGGAGACTCGGACTCTACCGACGCCATCGACTTCCGCAGGGCCATGGTGCACCTCCGCCGGCTCGGTGACCTGTCGGTCGCGCTGGAGTCGCTCTTGTCGCTCGTTGGCAGCGAGAGCGTCGGAAGCAAGGTCCATGAGGTCCTGCGCGAGCTCGCCCTCGATGACGGCACGACGGAGGACACGCGAAGCCGCATCGTCTCGACCCTTACCGAGCACTTCCACACCCATGAAGATCGCCTGGGTCGCTCCTCGCTGCTGGAGCTCAAGGGCCACTTCGCCACAGCCGGCATGAACCGCGCCCACCTCCTCCTGGAGTCCGCGGGGCTCGTGCTCGCCGAGGTGAA
>CALCNF010000338.1 GCA_937897815.1 uncultured Pseudomonadota bacterium
CGTCATCACGAAGCTGGCCAGCTGAATCGAACAGCGGGCGCAGGCACGCGTCGAGCTCTGAGACGTCGGGCAGTCGGTCGTGAAGCTCGCGCAGCGCGGGCCGCTCATCACTGTGGTAGCTCAGCCGTCGCTGAGTCCGTGTGAGGCAGCGCGCGCTCTTGGCGACCGCGTAGAGATCCTCAACCGGACACACGCCGCCACGACGGCAAAGCCCGATGGTCTCACGGATATCCTCGAGACCGTCGATGGGAAGCAGGCCATCCTGATCGGTGAGCTCCATGAGCGCCTGAACCTGGTCCAGGGTCTGAGCCACGTTCTCCGAGCCGCTGAAACGGAAGCCACGCATCGCGGCTTGTCCCGGCTCTGTGAGACAGCGCTCGGAGACCGCCGCCAGGATTCGATGCCACCCAAGCTCGTCCAGCGTGTTCTGTGAGACGCGTTCCATGGGCGGACCTTCACGCCGCAGAGCGCCCAACGTCAAGGAGAAGCCTCTCCAGGCGTTACGTCTGATAATGAATATTATGGTAACTTTTGTATATCGGGCTCAGCCCCCTCCTCGCTGCACAGCATCAATAGACCGCCTTGCCCCGATTGCGGACCTGGCCCACGCCGCGATACTCTACGGGCCTATGGTGGTTTTGTGGTACGAGAACGACGACGGCGATCCGATCGAGTTCGTTCTGGATGAGCGCACTCCCCGAGTTGAGATCGGGCGGGCGAAGTCTTGCGGCATACGCACCAGCCGCGACAGCGTGTCGCGCGTCCACGCAGAGGTCGCGCTCACAGACGGCCTGGTGGTTCTGCGAGACCTGGGAAGCTCCAACGGGTCGTTTTACGCCGGTGAGCGTGTGGAGCGCGCTGAGATCGCGCCAGGCGCCCGCTTCTATTGTGGCAAGTTCGAGATTCAGCTGTTGCCGCAGGAAGACGAAGACGCCTCGGTCATCTCCCAGGAGATCGATTTCCAACGTCAGTCGGCTGAACGGAGCTCCCGAGACACCAGTGAGTTTGGGGATATCCCGAGCTTTGGCTCTGTGGGCGTGCCTTTGGAGGAGCTGGAACCGGACCTGGCGTTGGACACGTCGAGCCTTCCGGTGGCGGAGCTCGACGCTGAGCCCCCTCCTCTGCCTACAGGCCACCACCCTGAAGTCATGGCGCCTGACGCCCCGGATGCTGAGGCTCAGCAGGAGTTGTTGGACGAGCTGCGTGGTTCGCTCGGCGACGCCCAGTCAGCGCTTGATGAGGCGCAGAGAAGCCTCGCTGTGGCCGAGTCAGCGCGAGATGAGGCGCTCAGGCTTGGTGAGGAGCTTCAGGCCGAGCGAGACGCCGCGGTCGGAGCGCGTGCGCAGTGGGAGGCAAAGCAGGAAGAGCTTCGGGCGGAGTTAGACGCCGCGGAGCGCGCGCTGCTGGTCGCTGAGGAGGCTCGAGATCAGGGCGTGATTGAGGTCGCACAAGAGCGCGGTGAGCGCGACGCGGCCCGAGCGACTCTGAATGAGGTAGAGGGTCGTCTCGCCCTGGTGACGCAGGAGCGCGATGATGCCCTCACGGAGGCGGAGCACGGCGCTGAGACGCTAGCGAGCCTGGAGCACGCCTTGGCCGCGGAGCGCGAGGCCGTGGAGGCGTTGCAGTCTTCGGTAGCGGGTCGCGATGATGACAATACGGCGCTGCGCGAGACGCTCGAGGGGCGCGACGCACGGGTCCGTGAGCTGGAAGAGCGGCTCGTGGATCGGGAGGCGTCCTGCGAGAGCCTGAACGCAGAGCTTGAGCGACATCGTGAGGCCTCGGAGCAAGCTGCACAGGCCGAGCGTGAGCAGCGTGAACGGTTGGCTGAGGAGCTGGAAGCCAGGATCGCCGAGCTCACGACCGCCCTCTCCGATCGCAAGACTGAGGCCCAGGAAGACAGCAAGGCGTCGAAGGAGCGTGAGGCCGCGTTGCAGGCTGAGCTTGAGATGGCTCGGACCGAGCTGGAGTCCAGCGCGAAGGCTGCCGATGCCGCGAGCGCCTCTGCGTCGGATGCCACGAGCGCCGTGGAGGCCCAGCTGGCGGAGACACGAGCTGAGCTGTCCGAGCTCCAGGGGATCCTGGAGGCGTCGATCGGGCCCTCGGAGGCAGCGGAGCTCGCATCGCGGCTCAAAGAGGCTGAGGAGGCGGCTCGTGAGGCGCAGACCGCCCTCGCCTTCCAGTCGAAGCAGGGTTCTGCCAGCGCAGATAGACTGGTGGAAGCGGAGGAGCGTGCGGAAGAGGCGCGCGAAGCTTCGTCCGAGGCTGAGGAGCGCGTCGCGAACCTGCTCAAAGAGAACGAGGAGCTCAAGGGGATGCTCGTAGGTGCGGCGCTGGCCGCCGAGGCTGCGTCGCTTCATGAGCAGATTGAAGCCCTGGAAGCCAAGGTGACCGAGGAGAGCGCGGAGGCCGCGCGGGTCTCGGGTCTGGAGGAGGAGGTGCGCGAGGCGCGCGCTCAGGCCGAGGCGGAGGCCGACGCGAAGCGAGAGCTGGAGTCGGCGCTGGAGGAGAGCCAGAAGGTCGGCGCCGCAGCGGCGGATGGATCCAAGGGGCTTGAGTCCAGACTGGAGGCCTTGGGAGCCGAGAACGAGGACGCCCTGTCCCAGCTCGAGGTCGCGCGCGGTGAGGCGTCTGCGTTGGCCGAGACTGTGGGTGGCTTGGAGTCTCGCCTGAAAGAGCAGGAGGCCGCTGCGCGCGAGGCGCAGGAGCGCGCGGCCGGCCTGGAGTCGGCGCGTGATGGGCTTCAACGGGAGCTCGAGGAGGCCCGAGAACAGAGCGCTGAGCTTGGGTCGCAGCTCGCTGACGCGACTCGGCGCGCGGAGGTGGCGTCTACCGCCCTAGAAGCCGCGGACGCGGGAGCTCAGGATGCCTCTCGAGTCGCGATGGAGCTTGCGGAGAAGAACGGGGCGCTGGAGAAGCTGCAGGACGAGCTCGAGAGCGTTCAGATCGCCCATAAGAGGGCCGTCAAAGGAGCCGCGACGCACTTGGAGCGGATCGCGGCTCTCGAAGAAGAGCTCGAGACAGCGCGATCCGTGGCCAAAGATCGGGCGCAAGAGATCGAGCGCTTGAGCGAGGCCGTCACTGCAGGATCAAAGAGCGCAGCCATGCTCGCCGAACATGAGGTCTCGCTCGCGGCCGCGCTCGACGAGCTGAGGGTCCTCCAGGAGGCCCACGCCGCGACCCAGGAGGAGTTGGCCTTGGCGCTGGAGCGCGAGACCGGCGCCCCGTCGTCTCTCGACGAGGGGCGTGTGCGTGAGTTGGAAGCCGACCGGGACGCGCGCGCCGCGGAGGCCGAGGCGCTTCGACAGGATGTGGAGCGCCTGAACGCGAAGCTCAAGCGGATGCGCGAAGCCCTGGACGCGATGGATCAGGAACGCCCAGCCGTCCTGGAGGATGCCGTTCGAGGTCTCTATGAGGATGTGAATGACATCGCGTCAGCATGGAAGAACGATCTTCGGCTGGTGCGTGATCATTTTGAGGAGCTCCAGGAGGGCTTCGTGGACAGTGAACAGCGGGACACCACCTACACGTCCTTGCGCGAGCTCCTTGATCAACTCACCGAGGCAAGCGTAGAAGTGAAGGACCGGTTGAAAGCTTTCCGTGGTCTGTTAGAGGATTGAGCCTCGGGCAGAGGCCCGATGGGAGTTGAGCGATGTCCGAACAATCCATGCCGCACGATGAACAACAGGTGACCATGGTCTCCGTTCGCGAGGGAGACATCCACGTCTCTTCGGCCACGGTGCTGGTCAGCGGTGAGCGCTCTGTCGCTGTAGAGCTCGACACGAGCACCACGGACCCTCCCCTCCTCGAGGTGGATCAGGCTGTGACGCTGCTCTATTCGGCCGATGACCGCGTGATGCGCCTGAAGACCAGCATCTCTGAGTTGGTCTCGGACTCCCGAGTGACGCTGCGTCCCCTGGAGAACGCCAAAGAAGGAGATCGGCGAGATTATCGGCGAGCGGACGTCGACGCCCAGGTGTTCTGCGAGCCCATGAACGGTCACGACGTGGGCGTCGCGCGCTCCGCTCAGGCCGGCCGACATGTGGAGCTGGGCGACTACGCTGAACAGAGCATCAATTTGAGCGGCTCCGGTCTCATGCTTCATGCGCCCGAGCCATACGCGGAGAACACGCTGCTCGATCTTCGACTCAGCCTGCCCATGCTCCAAGGGGGCCCCATCTCGATCATCGGTCGGGTGGTGCGAGCGTTCGATGAGCCTGAAGGTGTTCGCCTCGCGGTCCGGTTCGCCGAGATCTCCGAGGCCGACCAGGACAAGGTCGTCTACACCGTCTTCTCTCGCTGTTTCGAGTAGAGCGGCCTTCCGCGCCTGTCGCGGGCACAGACGGGAATAGAATGCCCGTTCAATTCCGTTGACATAGGCCGTAGACCCGCCCTACCCTCTCGCGGCTTCACGTGCAGCGCCCAAGCGCTCGTCGTGATGCCCCCAAGGCACACACCCCGAAAGGAAAAAACCATGGCTACAGCATCCGCCGCTTTTCAGGCGATTGTAGATCAGTGCAATGGCTGCGAGCGCGTCACCGATGGCGGCGCCTCGAGCGTCTGCAACACCTACACCTCTCCGGCCCACAAGTGGTCGCTGGGTTCCTGCAATCTCGCCTCCCACGTAAAGATCGAGGTCAAGAAGAGGGTGGCGGTGAATCCCCTCAAGGCCTCCAAGAAGGCCTCGGGCGGCTGAGCCAAATCGAGCCCCGTCCCGTTGAATTGAGTCGTAGGAGAACCTTGATGAACCGCACCTTGTCCATTCTGATGGCGACGACGTTCCTCGTCCTCTCTGGTGGTGTTTGGGCCGCCCCGGCCGAGGACGACACCGTTCCCGGCGAGCTGCATGTCAACACGAACAGCGAGTACGTGAAGGCCGAGGTGAACGGCGAGCCGTGGGACTCTGTGGAGTACGCCAATCGCGGCAAGCGTATGCTGATCAAGGGCATCGATCGTGGTCCGGCCACGATCTCGTTCCGGCTCATCCCGAGCGATGACACGCTGGCTCCCATCAGCCTTGAGGTCCCAAGCAAGGACTTCAAGCGGAAGGTTCGGAAGCGCGTCCTCTATTACATCGCCAAGCGCAAGGTGAAGTTCAAGGCTGGCGCCGCGCCTGCACCCGAGACCGCTCCCGAGGAGAAGCCGGGCGAGGAGAAGCCGCCCAAGGTCGTTCCGACGCAGGATCCTGACGACCTCTAGAGGTCGCTCTTCGATCAGGCCGCGTGTGCCGGCCCGCCGCGGAATGCGACCCGCTCGCCCGCGATCCAGACCTCTCGAATCGGACGCGCCGCGAAGGCGTACGAGAGGCTGCGCCATCCCTGAGCGTCGCTGACGGCCAGGTCACATGGAGCGCCTACGCTGAGCGTCCCTGTGCCATCCTTGAGGCCCAGCGCGTGGGCACCGTGACTCGTCAAAGCCTCGACGGATTCGTGGGGTGCCATCCCAAGCATGGTGCATCCAAGGGTCCCCATGAGGGTGAGATGACGGGTGGGGCTGGTGCCAGGGTTGCAGTCCGTCGAGAGGGCGACGCGCACCCCCGCGTCGAGGAGCGCGCGCGCTGGCGCGCGCTCGTGGTCGCCCAGGAAGAGCGACGCGCCCGGCAGGAGGACAGCGGCCGTGTCGTGCTCGGCCATCACCTCGATGTCCGCCGCGCTCAGGTATTCACAGTGGTCCACGCTTAGCGCCCCCATGCGCGCCGCCTCCGAGCTGATGGAGGTGTGACTGAGCTGCTCACCGTGGACCTTCAGGCCGAGTCCGCGGTCCCGGCCAGCGTCCAGAATGCGAAGCGCCTCATCGACCGTAAAGGCGCCCACCTCACAGAACACGTCGATGTGCTCGGCCAGCCCTCGTGAGGTCACCTCGGGAACCAGCTCGTCTACGATCATATTCACGTAGGCGGTGCGATCATCGCGAAACTCATCGGGCACGATATGCGCCGCGAGAAGTGTCGGGATGATGCGCGCGGGCGATACCTCCTGGAGCCGAGCGATCACCTCCAGGATCTTCAGCTCATCCTCAAAGGACAG
>CALCNF010000339.1 GCA_937897815.1 uncultured Pseudomonadota bacterium
CCTGAACGTGAGCATCTCCACCTTACCGGGAACCTCGCTAGAAGAGTCGGACCGGCTTGGCGCACTGGCGGAGCGCACCCTGCTCAGTCATCCGGAGGTGCGAACGACGGCGCGAAGAACGGGCCGCGCAGACCGAGACGAGCACGCCCAGGCCGTAAGCAGCTCCGAGATGGAGGCTGGTCTGGTCTCGATGGACGAGCATCAACGCGCCGAATTCCTGGCGCGTCTCCGAGAGTCCCTCGGCCAGCTGCCCGGCACCAACGTGATCATTGGGCAGCCGATCGAGCACCGAATCGATCACATGCTCTCAGGAACTCGGTCCAACGTCGCCGTGAAGATCTTTGGCCCCAACCTTCGGACGCTTCGATCGGTCGCCGAGAAGGCGCGCGCGCTCATGGAGTCCGTCCAAGGCGTCGCGGACCTCTCCGTCGAGCAGCAGGCGGACGTCCCCTTTGTGACGGTGCGGTTCAAACGAGGCGCGATCGCCCGATATGGATTGACCATTGAAGACGTCGCCCACGAGATCGAGACCGCGTATCAGGGCCGCACCGTGACTCGGGTCCTTAAAGGCCAGGCCATCTTTGATCTCGTGGTCCGCTATGACGCCGACTCCATCGACACCCTGCAGGCGGTTCAAGAGACTCGTATCGGGACCCCCACCGGAGCGCGGGTCCCGCTGCACGACCTCGCGGATGTGCACCGCGACATCGGTCCCAACCTGATCAGCCGAGAGAATGTAGAGCGGAAGATCGTCATCTCCTGCAACGTCGCCGACCGCGACCTTCAGGCCGTGGTGGACGATATTCGACGCACACTCAGCGCCGACCTTGAGCTCCCTCCGACCTACCGTGTGGAGTACGGCGGTCAGTTCACGAGCGCCCAGGAGGCCACACGTATCATCGGCTGGGTCAGCCTGCTCGTGCTCTTCGGTGTCTTGGTCCTGCTGTGGGCGGCCCTCGGCAATCTCCGAGACGGGCTCCTCGTTCTTGTGAACCTGCCTCTCGCGTTGATCGGTGGAGTCATCGGGGTGCATGTGTCCGGCGGCGTGATCTCCGTGGCCTCCTTGATCGGCTTCATCACCCTGTTCGGGATCGCGACCCGCAACGGCATCATGATGGTCACTCACATCCATCATCTGATTCAGGAAGAGGGCATTGGTGACCTTGTACATGCAGTGTCCCAGGGCGCCTCTGAGCGACTCTCTCCCATCTTGATGACGGCGCTCGCCTCAGGCCTGGGCCTCCTCCCGCTCGCGCTCGCAGGCGGTCAGCCCGGGAGCGAGATCGAGACGCCTATGGCGTTGGTGATTCTCTTTGGCCTCGCATCAGCGACGGTGCTGAACATGTTCATCGTTCCAGCCCTGTATCTTCGCTTTGGCTCCGTGCGGGGAGAGGCGTTTAGCGGTGAGAGCCCGGTCAGCCCCGCAGAGTGAGTGACCCCGCATAGGGCCACCCGCCCGAGTGAGAGCTGATCTTGTGCTAGCCTCCCGAAGGTCCATCGAGGAGCGCTCCATGACCCGCTCGCGTGTTTCCCTGAGCTTATTGGCCAGTCTCACCACCTTGATGGTCGCCGGCTGCGCCGGTGGCGGCTCAGCCCAGGCTCAAGACGACGACCTCCAGGTCGACACCCTCGCGAGCCCGAACGAGAGCGATGGGGTCGTGGGTCCCTCGGGAGACACGACCCCTGCGCCCACCGGGAGCCCCGGATGCGGGCTCGCGCCCGGGGTCACGTCGCAAGGCGCCCAACTCTCGCACC
>CALCNF010000340.1 GCA_937897815.1 uncultured Pseudomonadota bacterium
AGTCCGAAGTGCTGCCCATGCTCTTTGGCCAGAGCGGAGGCTTCCAGTCCGACATCGACTCCTACGAAGACCTGGTCGCGACGCTGTTGGGCAGCAAGGGATGCGTGGGCTCTGGCACCTGCTGCAGCGAGTTCACCATGAAGCTCGAGGACCAGATTCCCATCTGGCTCCTGCCGACCATCCCCGGCGCGTGTGAGCAGGCGATCACCGTCGCCTCACAGTGGCTCCGCGACCGCTTGAGCAGCATGGGTGGCGACCTCATCGTGGGCACGCCGAACCTGAACCCCTGCCAGGGACACGCTCTGGGCGAGGGCCGCTGGGTGACCCATCTGGGCGCCGAGAAGCTCCCCTGTCAGTGGGATGCCCAGTTCGGCGATGAGTACGGCCAGTTCGCGCCGGAGGCGGACTGGCACGGGCTCCGGCCCTAGGCGTAAGAAGACCAGCGTTCAAGGGCCGCCTGGTCCTTGAGCGGAGAACCACGGGTTCTGACGAACCTCGTCGGGGACCCTCAGGGCTCGGTGCCGAGAGCGTCCAACGAGACGCGCGCGCGGCGGCTACACGCCCCCATAGCCCGTGAGTAGGGCGGTGACGAACCTCGCCGGACCCTCAGGGCTCGATGCCGAGAGCGTCAAACGAGACTCGCGCGCGGCGGCTACACGCCCCCGTAGCCCGTGAGTAGGGCCGTTCGGAGGGCATCATGGCGGGGACCGGATTTGAGTAGAGCCGTTCGGGAGGAACCCCGGGGCATCAAGCCCCCGGATCCTTGCCTACCGAATGAACGGCGTCCACCCAGAGCCCCTCGCCTGGTGACCGCTTTCTTTTCTAGGCTGAGAGGGCGCGAGCGCCCCTCAGCCACCCCTCAGCTGTTCGCGTACTCTAATCGGGTACGAAGCCCGACCGAGCACTTGTAGCACGGTGAGTGCCGAATATTGAGCGAGTTCGCGTTGACGTAGTCGTCCACGCACTCGACAGTTTTCGTTTCACGATTGAGGAACCTGCAGAAGAACGACTCAGGAAGCTTCTTCTTAGCGACAGGGTTGATGCCCATTCAGCAATCCTCTGTTGAGTGAAAAAGGGTGCGATTCCTATCCCTTCCAGTGCTTTCGCACCGCCGACCCATCACATCGTTCAAGGAGGGAGAACGTCATGAAGGGTCAAGAAACCGCCAAACTATCGGGACCGTAAGTGAGCCCGCACAGGGCTGTCAACGCATTTGTTTGGGGAACTCCCGAGAGTGCCTTTCCGATTGACACAAGATCGGCGGTCTGATCAGATTCGCCGGCGCGTCACATTCGCTCGAAGAGGCCTGGTTTCCCGGGGGTCTGAGGCGGATATTCGTGCCCCAAAAAGCGGCCGGAAGGAACCCGACCTATGTGGGCCCAAGCCCTCGCACTAATTATCGCTTTAGACGCCGTCGGAAAGATGGCTCCGCTGCCTTCAGGGATCACCAAGCCCGCGGGGGAGTCCATGACGCGCGCGGAAGCGAACGAGCTCATGAGCGAGCCCACGGGCTCCCTGAGCCGAGGTTGGACCAGCTCAGGCTCCCTCGACCGGAGCGTTCGGGTGCCGCTCCGAGGCACCGGCTATGCCTTCTTCAAGCACATCAGGGGCCGAGAGACCTACTACGGGACCGCGGAGATGGCGGGCTTCGTGGCTCGTGTCGGCGCGCGCCTGAAGGCCGCCGAGCCCGACTCCGTGGTCGGGATTGGAAACGTCTCCCTGAGGAAAGGCGGGAGAAGCCGGTGGCATCGAAGCCACCAGACCGGCCGGGACGTGGACATCGCCATGTTCCTGATCGATCGAAGGGGCAAGGCTCGAAATCCGAAGGATTTTCGGTCATTCGGACCGGATTTAAAGAGCCGAGACGGACGGGGGATGACCTTCGATGTCGCCCGAAACCTGTCCCTGGTGCTCGCCATGATCGAGGACATGGACGTCGGTGTGCAGTGGATCTTCTGCGCGGAGTATCTGAAGCAGGCCATGCTTGAGGCGGCCCGCACCCGGGGCGTCGATGACGAGCTCCTGAAGCGCCTGGGCCGAGTGCTCCATCAACCTACAGACGCCCTTCCCCATGACGATCACTTCCACGTGCGCCTGTATTGCAGCGTCGAGGATCGCTTGTATGGATGTCTGGACCGGCCCCCCCTGTGGTCTTGGGTCGACCGTGGCGACGCTGCGTACGAGGCGCGGGTGAGCGCGCTGTCCAGGATCCTCGCCCACGAAGCGCTCGATCTCCGCGTGGACGCGGTGGGCTGGTTGAAGCGAATCCGAGCGAGCCCGGCCGTCCCTGCGCTCGTCGCGCTCCTGAACTCTGAAGAGGAGAAGCTCGCGAGGGCGTCCCTGGGCGCGCTTCGGGCCATCGGGGACCCTGCGGCGATCCCTGGCATTCTTGAGGCTCTGTCCAGAGCGAAGGACCTGAAGTGGGCGAGCCGACTCTTTCGAACGCTCACGGCGTTCTGGACACACGATAACCTGGCGGTCGCGACGCGATTTCTCGCGTCGCCCCAGGAGCTGCTCCACACCGAACTGCACGCGGCCGATCACACCGACTTCCTGATCACCAGCGCGGGCCTTCTCGAGCGCTTTGGCACCTTGAAGGAGGCGCCGATGCTGCTGCCTCTGCTCGACAACCGACGACGCTCCGTGCAGACCGCCGCGGAGAAGGCTCTCAGGCGAATCACCGCTCACTCCTCGAGCCCCAAGGTCGCGTCGAGCAAGGGGCGGCGCCATGACCGAGCCGTGAAGTGGTGGCGAAAGCTGCTGACCGATCAGGAGGACTGGCACGGGCTGCTTCGCCTTGGGCTGCGACGCGCGGGGCACAAGCTCGGCGATGATCTGACGACGAGCAAGAACGTGAAGCGGCTCATCAAGGCCGTCGACGACCGACGCGCCTATGTGAGCCACAACGCTGTGCGCCTCCTGTCTTCTGTTACGGGTCACGAGGTCGAGCCGTACTTCCGAAGCCGACGGGCGCTCAGGCGTCACTGGGAGCGCTGGCTGGAGCAAAACGGCGACAGCTGGAAGGAGCGCCCGCCCCAGGCCCCCGCAGGCATTCAGGGAGCTCCCTGAAAAAAAGTGCTCAAGCTCCAAGGCGATCCCGCCGAAGGGGTGAGCACCATGAGGCCATCCAATCCCAGCGCGTCCTCAGGCACGACACGCCCGCTCTCCGAGACCCGGTCCCCTTTGATGGAGGCCCACCCGGTCCGTCGAAGCGTGCTCGGGCTTTGGGCGGGTGTAAGCGCCATCCTGGTGGCCGCGTCGCTGATGACCGACCACGAGGCGACGGCCACGCTGTGGCTCTGGGTTGGCGCCAGCGCCCTTGTCCTCGTTGCAGGGCTGGCCATCCGGGTGCGGGATCTTGAGCGTTTCATCGTACGAGGGCGAGAGGAGCTCAAGCGGCACCACGAGCGCCTCCAGGAGGCGGCGCTCACGGACCCGATGACCGGGCTCCCCAACCGCAGACACCTCATGGAGCGACTCGACCAGGAGGTGGCGCGAAGCGACCGAAGTGGTGCTCCGCTGGCCTGCTTGTTCCTGGACGTCGACGGATTCGCCGAGATCAACAACCACTACCTCCATGAGGCGGGCGACAGCATCCTGGCGTCCCTGGCCGGGGTCCTGCGGCGGCAGCTGCGCAGCAGCGACGTGCTCGGCCGGTACGGCGGTGACGAGTTTGTGATCCTCCTGCCGGACGTAGAGGCGGCTCAGGTAGAGGCCATCGCCACGCGCATCTATCGGGCGGTCGCCCGGCACCGGTTCCGCGCGCTGCCGCCTCGAGAAAATGTCACGGTGAGCGTCGGCGCCTCCCTGACCTGTCGCGATGCACCCATGGTGCCAGCCGAGCTCCTGAAGACCGCCGATGAAGCCCTCTATCAGGCCAAAGAGGCTGGGAGAAATGGCGTCGCCCTCCATGAGAGCTTGGCGGTCCACGTGGGCTCTGGCAGTGTCCCGAGTGATGAGTTGGACAGCCGAAACAAACCTGCCGGTGGCCCACGCCCTTCATCGGGTCGCGTGGCGCGGACTGGATGACCGCCTTGGGCGATACGTAGACGCAGACAAGCGGCTTCGTAAGGCGGCCGGGAAGACTCCGCCCGAGCCACCCGACAGCGGGCAGGCGACCGCGAGCGACGCCCTGGCGGCGAGCGAGCGTGTGCGCTGGGACGCGGCGTGGTTTGACGTCCGCTGGAACGGCGGGGAGCGTGAGGCCATGGAGGCCGCGGCGCAGCGCATCGTCGAAGAGGCGCGGTTGATACCGGACGGAGGGCTCGTCTCGGAGGGCTGGGCTGTGATCGCTTCGCCGACCCTGGCGGGCCTCTCGGCCGCATGCCCACGAGCAAAGCGGGTGGGAGTCGGGCCTCGCTCCGAGGCGCTCCTGGCGGTCCTGACGGCCGTAGGCGTCGAGCTGGGCCTCGCGATGCCCCTTCACGACCTGAACCGGCAGGAGAGGCGCTACCTGTGTTTGCAGGTGGCCGCGAGCGCGATCCTCGAGGCCACGGGAGACGAAGAGGCCCTGAGCCCGTGGCTCGCCCACGCGCTGACATTCCTGAGCCCCGTGCCCTCCGGTCGGGAGGCTCACAACGCCATGATCCGGGGCATGGCGGCCCGGCTCCTCGATCAGCCCCCCGGTGAGATCGAGCGCATCAGCGAGGGGCTCTGTCGAGCTCAGGCTCCCCGCTTGCACAGAGCGTGGCGACGGGGCTTCTTCGTTCCTCGAGATTTCGACCTCGCGAGATGGGTCAAGACGCGGCGCGGATAATCTTGTGCGCTCCGCCTAAGCCTGCTAGCCTCCGCATCGCCGTTGGCGATGGAAAAAACACGTACGTTTTCAGAGAGTTTCACGTGACGAACACCGGATCTCGGGTGGTCTTGAGAATCACACTGGCGCTGGCCGTGTTGGCGACCCTGTTCGCCGCACCTGTGAGCGCCGCGCCCAGCCAAAAGATCAATGTTGAGGTCTTCCGACCTGGAGCGCGCCCCGGGGACATCCTGAACACCGTTGGGGCGGACCTGCTCAAGCCGGGCTCATGGTCAGCTGGCGCCTACTTTCACTTCGGCAAGAACCCGCTGGTCTTCGTGGATCGGTCGGCGAGCGAAGAGCGCCAGCGTATGGAGATGATCCGAGACCAGGTGGTCCTGGACTTCATCGGCTCCTACGGAATCCACGAGTGGATCGACATCGGCGTCGCCATCCCGTTCTTCCTCGTGAATGACGGCGATGAGGTCGGCCCGATCCCCCATGAGCCCATCTCAAGCCCTGTCCTGGGCGACATCCGAATCTCGCCCCGAGTGAAGCTGCTCGATCGAGCGATCGACCAGAACGGCCTGGCGTTGGCCCTCGAGCTGGGTGGCGTCATGGGCACCGGTGAAGAGAACTCTTTCGTCTCCGATGGCTTCGCCTTTCAGCCGGCGGCCCTCGCGGATTACGTACATGGTTCCTGGAAGATGGCGGCCAACGTAGGCGTGAGCTTTCGCGAGACCGCCCAGTTCCTCGAGGACGAGCAGGGGAACTACTTCCTTGAGGTCGGAAACGAGTACTTCTGGAAGGCGAGCACGCAGCTTCGTCTCCTGGGCGAGAAGCGCGCCCTGCTCATCGTCCGCGGGCTGAACCTGAGCTTGGTCGGAGAGGTCCACGGCGCTGGAGCGCTGGCCAACCCCAAGTTTGAGAACGCGACCTACATCGAGGGGCTGACGGGGATGAAGCTTGGCCTCCCCGACAGCGGACTCAATCTCCAGATCGGTGGCGGCTCGGGAATGGTCAGCGGCTATGGCAACACCAAGTACCGCATCTACACGGCCGTGACCTACGCACCACCGAGCGAGCGCGACCGAGACTTTGATGGTCTGATCGACGAGCTCGACAAGTGCCCGCTGGAGGCCGAAGACAAGGACAAGTTCCAAGACGAAGATGGATGTCCTGAGCCGGACAATGACCGCGATAAGATCCTCGACGGCAACGACCGCTGCCCCAACGACCCGGAGGACGTCGACGGCTTCCAGGACGTCGACGGGTGCCCAGAGCCTGACAACGATGGTGATGAGGTCCCCGACGAGCGTGACAAGTGCCCCAATGAGGCTGAGGACGTCGACGGCTTCCAGGACAAAGACGGATGTCCCGAGCAGGACAACGATCAAGATGGCATCAACGACTCGGCGGACCGCTGCCCAAGCGAGCCCGAGACCAAGAACGGTCACCAGGACGATGACGGTTGCCCCGACCAGACGCAGGCGCGTATCGAGGGCAAAAAGATCATCATCCTCGACAAGGTCTACTTCGCGTTCCGCAAGGACGAGATCAAGCCTCAGAGCTACTCGGTCTTGAAGGCGGTCGCGGGGATCCTGGAGGCCAACCCCACCATCAAGCGCATTCAGATCGCCGGCTACACCGATGGCCGGGGTGGATCCAAGTTCAACCAGCAGCTCAGTCAGCGGCGGGCCAACGCCGTCATGGAGTTCCTCAAGGCCGAGGGAGTCTCCCCGAGCCGGCTCGAGGCCGTCGGATATGGGAAGAGCAAGCCAGCCGTTGAGGGTGGCTCTCCCCAGGCGCGCTCGAAGAACCGTCGCGTGGAGTTCGTGATTCTCGACTAGATCACGCTCACGAACCGAGCACTAACACCGATTCAAGGAGAGCCCCATGGGTGTCCTATCGGGCAGCGTCACGACCACGTCTTATCGGGTCGGTGGAGAGCTGCCAGACAATATGAAAGAGCGTCTGCAGAGCCTTTTGAAGGCCTACAGCTTCCGACCCATCGAGCCCACGAGCGACGTGAAGGAGAGCGTGGGCTGGGTGAGCACCCACGACCCGTTCGACACGGACTTCCTGGTCGATGACGTCTTCTGGGGCGAGTACATCCTGTTCACGCTCCGCAAGGACACGCTCCAGGTCTCACCGGCGGTGTTCAAGATCTACCTGGCGAAGCGACTCGAAGAGATCCGAGTTGAGCTGGGCCTCGAGCGCCTCAATAAGGGCCAGAAGGACAACGCTAAGGAGATGCTCGAGGCTGAGCTTCGGCGAAAGATCCTCCCGAGCATTCAGCTCGTGGACGTCGCCTGGTCCCACACGCGAAGCGAGCTCTGGCTCTTCAGCGGGTCGGCCGCCGTGCGCTCCCGTTTCGAGGAGCTCTTCACCAAGACCTTCAAGCTCCCCATCGTAGCGCGAAACGCCTACTCGATTATGGAGAACGCCGGTCTCGATGACGACGTGCTCAACGCAGCAGCACAGCGCGAGCCTTCGACCTTCGCTCTCGCGCCTCAGGGAGGCTACTGATGGAGCTCTATCAACGCGTTGAGGCGACCACCTACCTCGGTCGCGAGTTCCTGACCTGGCTGTGGTTTCGAGGGGATCGAAACGACGGGCAGTTCGAGGTCAACAATGAGATCGTCGCGGTCTGGTTCGACGCGAAGCTCAAGCTCTCCTCCACGGGCACGCTCAAGGAGGAGAACGTCATCAAGAGCGACCGTCCGACCGACACCGAGGAGGCCCGCGTCTCGCTCCGAAGCGGCAAGCAGGTCGATGAGGCGAAGATCAGCATCTCCATCGGACCGAAGATCTGGTCGGTCAACGTCAAGTCAGCCGACCTGTCGCTCCATGGCATGAAGCTTCCGGCGCTCCTGAGCACGACCGATGAGGAGTGCGTCTATGAGCGCCTCGCGCTCCTTGAGGAGTGCCAGGACACCTTTGATGCCCTCTTTCGCTCGTTCGTCCAGCTCCGCCTCGACGACGGCGCCTGGGCGGCCGAGATCGACTCCATGCGTGAGTGGGTGCAGTCCGAGCTCGAGGATTGATCCGCGACCAAGGGTGACACGACAGGAGCCTGACCCCGCTGCATCAGCGCGGTCGGCCCTGCACGTGCACCGACCGCCAGGGCCCCAAGGGGCTAGGCGTTGGTATTTCCGCCATCGTAGGGTGGAGCCGGACAGATTCGAACCGACGACATCTGCCTTGCAAAGGCGGCGCTCTACCAACTGAGCTACGGCCCTGAGGGCCCCAAGGGCCCAGACGCCACAAACACAAACGCCCGATTCCTCAAAAGAGGAACCGGGCGTTCGTATTTCAACCATCGTATGGTGGAGCCGGACGGATTCGAACCGACGACATCTGCCTTGCAAAGGCAGCGCTCTACCAACTGAGCTACGGCCCCATCGAGGGGAAATGATGGTGGGCCTGGGCAGACTTGAACTGCCGACCTCACGCTTATCAGGCGTGCGCTCTAA
>CALCNF010000341.1 GCA_937897815.1 uncultured Pseudomonadota bacterium
CCCGAGGTGAGCTCCACCGCCGCCGCGCTCGACGCTCTCGAGGAACAGATCCATCAGATGGGAAAGCTCTCTCCCCGCGAGTTCGTCGTCGGCGTGGTGCTGGTCGTCACGGTCGCCTTGTGGGCCTTCGCCGGAGACTCTCTTGGTCTGGCGAACATCGCCATCGTCTCGATGGGCGCTCTCTTCAGCCTGGGGGCGCTCCAGTGGCGAGAGGTGGAGGCCCACGTGAACTGGGGCATCGTCGTCATGTACGGCGGCGCGATCGGCCTGGGCAGCGTGATGGAGCGCTCGGGTGCCGCGGCGTGGCTCACGGAGCGGGTTCTTGAGGGGACGCAGGTGGGCCCAGGTGGGCTGATGCTCGGCCTCGCCATTGCGTCGGCGATCCTGACCGAGTTCATGAGCAACTCAGCGGTCGTCGCGATGCTCATGCCGCCGGCGCTGGCGTTCGCGGAGGCCCACGGCGTGAACCTGGCCGCGATCACCATGGTCGTCGTCCTGCCGTCGAACTTCGCCTACATTTTCCCCATCGCGACGCCGGTGACGGGGCTGGCCTGGTCCAGCGGGCACCTGGAGCGAGGAACTGTGCTCCGTAATGGCCTGGTCCTACACCTGGTGTCTTGGGCGCTGATGGCCGCGCTGATCTTCCTGTACTGGCCCGCTGTAGGGTTGTTCTAGGCAGAGCCACAGCGACCGGGTCTCCGAGGAAGCCAACCCAAGCTCTTGCGGACCTTGAAGGCCGGTGGCATGGTTGAAGGCACACCGTCACCGAGAGCGCACACGCTCGGTATTCTGGGAGCCCAATAAATGGCCTACATTGTCGCTGAGCCCTGCATCAATTGTAAGTACACGGACTGCGTCGCCGTATGCCCCGTAGACTGCTTCTACGAGGGCGAGAACATGCTCGTCATCAATCCGGATGAGTGCATTGACTGTGGTGCGTGTGAGCCTGAGTGTCCTGTCAGCGCCATCTTCGAGGAGGATGACCTCCCCGAGAAGTGGAACGAGTACACGGAGCTCAATGAGAAGCTCGCGCTGGAGTGGCCGGTCATCACCGAGCAGAAAGACCCGATGCCGAGCTCGGACGAGTTCAAGGACGTCGAGGCGAAGCGCGGTCTCCTCAGCGAGACCGCTGGGGGCTGAGCCTACCCGCTCGTGAGCTCAGCTCGCGAGCGCCTCTTCAGCCACGAGCGCTTCAGCGGCTTCAGGTCGCTCTGCGAAGGCCGCTTCGAGCGCCGCGAGCGCCTCATCGGTCGCGGGCAGGGCCGCGTCCAGAGTCACGACTCCGGCGCCGCTCACGACGAACACGCCCCGATACCCGTGGTCGGCCAGTTCAGACTCGATCTCGCGCTTGACGTTGTCCTTCATAAGACTCTCCCCTGGGTGTGATAGGCCTACTCCAGGTTCGAGTTGAGTCGGAAAAACGTCAAAAAAGCGCCCTATTCTCGCCTATCTGGATGGGTCCGCAGCCAGCTCGCCCGTCCCGCCCAGTCCAGGTTCGTCGCCCGCTCCTCGGTCGACGTGGAGAGCTGCGCGGCTCGAGCGAACGCCGCCTCGGCGTCTAGAAGGGCGCCAGCGTTCAGCTGCGCGTGTCCAAGGAGCCGCCACGCCTCCAGCTCTACTGCCTGGGACGTATCGAGGCCGATGCTCCCCCGGTTCTCGCTGTTCTCGAGTCGCGCCAGGGTCGTCTTCAAGGGTCCGATCGCGCCGGTCGCGTCACCGGCCTGCAGGGTGCGGCGACCCAGGAGATACGTGGCGATCGCCTCTCCCCGAAGGTCGGCTGTCGCCTCGGTAAGGTAGACGAGGTCGACCTGAGGATCCCGAAGCCCCCCCAGGAGGTAAGGGCCGTAGACGGGCTCCAGCTCGGGACTCAAGCAGACGTCGCGCTTGAGTTTGACCGACCGCGCGTGCTCAGGACTCAGGGGAGTTAGAGCCAGCTCTCCATAGACGTCTGCCGCGCCTCTCGTGTCTCCGTGACGCCATCGCGCGTCCGCCAGGACCTCGTGGAAGCGCGCGCGGAGGATCGCCGGGAGGTCCTCGATGGCGAGGCTCTCGGCCACCAGGTTCTCGATGATCGCCGGCGCCTCGGTGATGGCCAGCACCGACGCGAGGCGAAGGGCGCTGCTGGGATCTCCAGGGAGGTGGCCGACCACCGCCTCAAGGGCCTCAATCGCCTCGGAGCGTTGACCTGATTGGAGGAGACGGTTCGCCTCATCATTCAGCCGCGCGATCTCCAGGGGACACACCCGATGGAGGACCCCTGCGCGGCGGTAGGTCACGTCCGCCCAGGCCAGGAGCTCCGGCGAGATCGGCCGATCGTCCACCCAGGTCTGCCATCGCTCGATGAGCTCACCCACGTCGGCGCCGTAGGCCTCCTGAAAGTCCATCGTTCCGTACAGGGCGGTGAAGGCTTCGGCGCCGTGCTGACCGTAGAGCCAGCGCAGAAACGAACCCGAGAGGGTGTAGGCCCGAGCCGCGGATTGGGCCCAGAAGCCGTCCGGACCGAGGAGCTGGTGCAGGTCAGGCGCCAGCCCCAGGTGTCGCATGGCCGCGCTCTTCTCGTGCACGTTGAAGCGCCCCGCTGGGGGCTCCAGCGCGACCGCGGCTCCCTCCAGGATGGCGGCGTTGACCAGCACGGCCCTCTCGGCGGGTACGTGCAGCGGCCCGGGTGCATATGCAGCGAGCAGGACGTGGGCCATCTCATGGGCCAGAGTTCGGTCCCCGACGGCGAGTCGATGGATATGCGCTTGCCGCAGCCACGGCTTGGCCAGGTGCACGCGCCGCGCACCCATCAGCGCGCGCTTCTGGTCTGCGCTCCCATAGATGAAGAGGGTGAACGGCTCGACAGCGTCCCGCTGAAGACGGTCCTTGAGTTGGTCGAGGCGAAACCGCGCGTCCCACATCAGCCGCTCGGCCTCTTCCGGTGGGGTGGTCCCGCGGTCGTAGATGAGGGTGATCGGACCCGACTCCAGGCGACCTCCGAGCTGGGCTTCAATGGCTCGTTGATCCATCTCGATCCCCATGGCCGCTCGTCCTCCAAACATCCCGCCGCACAGGAAGCTGAGCAGCGCGAAGAACCCCCAGAGCCGCGCTCGGGACTGGACACCCTGGGCACGAATGGCGGCCAGGGACCACTCACCCTCATGCCACCCCAGCTGAAGGAAAGCCCACAGCCAGGCCACCTGAAGAGCGCTCGCGAGTCGGAACCAGACAAAGCGGGGATCGATGGCGATCACGTCATCGTAGATGGCGCCCGAGAAGAAGCCGAAGAACGGATTGAAGATGAAGATCGGTGGATCGGTGTAGAGGTGGAACACGTCCCGGCCCGTCCACAAGAGCCCGACCATGAGGGCGACGACCGCGCCGCGTCCCGCCCCGCCCGTGATCAGCGCACATGCGGCCCCGACCTGGCTCGAGAAGAGGACGCCGAGTCCAGCGCTCATCCCGTAGAACGCGGCTCCCTCCAGGAGATCGCAGTTGGGCACGAACAGGGCGTTCGCGCTCAGGATCACCAGAGGAGGCAGGAGGAGGATCCACGAGCTGGCCGCCACAGCGGCGAGAAGCCGAGGCGCCGAGCGCGCTTGCCCCTGGAGTCGTGAGGCTTCAAGCGCTCCCTGACTGAGACCCAGGGCTGAGCCCAGGCCTCCCATGATCAGGGCGCTGAAATAGCCCAGGCTGTCGAAGCCTGGGACAAAACAGCAGATGAGCGCGACCGCGCTCATCACTGAGCCGCCGACCTTCTGGCCGCGGCTCAGCTCTGAGAGGAGTCTTCCCAAGGGGGGCGTCGCGCGTCTTCGAGGGGGTGAGGGGCCGCTCGTTCACGGCCCCTGCAGCGTCCCTAAAGCGCGGCGAGCGCCTTGTTCAGACGGCTCTTGACGCGGCTGGCGCGGAGCTTCGGGATCACGCCGCGGCTGGCCACGCGATCGAGGTATCGAGAGACGCGTGCGACGGACTCGCCGGCTGCGTCCTTGTCACCATTGGCGAGATCAAGGCGGGCTGCCTTGATGTACGTCCGCATGGTTGCCTTGTAGTAGTTGTTGCGCTCGGCGCGACCCACGCTCTGGCGATGTCGCTTGAGTGCCTGCTTGTGTGTTGCCACGATCGGCTCTCCCGTTCAGTGTTTGGTCCCATGGTGCGCGACGGGCGCGCAAAGGGGAGCGGCTTTCTAGCAGGACCTATGGGGCTCGTCAATGCTCAAGACGCACCCCTGGGACCCAGCCGTCAGGTTGCCCGCGGAGGCGGAGCCCGCATAGACTCTGTGTGAGGCGTATGAGCGAAATCGAATCCACAGCAACAGAGGACGGTCGGTCGGGGGGGGTGACGCCCGCCAGGCCCGCCCCCAACGCCCTTGGAGCGGACGTCTCTGTGGGTGGCGGCGGCTCAGGCGCGTCCCATCAAACGTGGACCTGGCCGGCCGGGCAGCTGGCCGGTGACGCGGTGCCGATCGTCTTGCAGATGATCGAGGGGCTGGGGACGGCTCACGCGGCCCGGTCGCGCGTCGCCCAGGGCTCGGTGACCGCGGATCACGTCTCTTTGAGTTACCAGCTCACCGACGCGCCCATCCTTGCGGAGCGAGCCCAGGGGGAGGCTCCTACGCCCCTGGCCGCCCTATCGGCGGCCCAGGCTCTCGTGTCGGCGTTGGTCGACTGCGCGGGGCAGGGGGTGTCGGTGGGTCGCTGGGATCCTGCGTTGCTTCAGGAGGTCGATGAGGGAGGCTGGTCGCTTCCCACGCCCGGGCTTCACGCCCTGCCGGTGGGCAAGCGCCCTCTGATCGTCTCGGTCACCGAGGCCTCGGGCTGCGCGCCGGAGGCGGCTACAGGCGCGGTCGAGTTGAGCAACTGCACGCCGAAGCAGCGCGCGCAGGCCGAGGCCTACGCGGTCGGCGCTACCTTGTACTGGGTGCTCTCGGGTGCCCTTCCCCTGGACGCTGATTCGCCTGAGAGCTACTGCCGTGCGCAACTCGAGTCGGCGCCGGAATCGCTGCTCACGGTGTGCCCGCACCTGGAACGCTACGCCACTCTGGTGCGACTGGTGGACCGCTGCCTGTCGCGCTCGCCCGATGAGAGGCCGGGGAGCTACGCGGAGCTGGAGCAAGAGATCTCGGTAGCGGCACGTGAGGCGGACAGGCTCGAGAACTCGGTCAGCTTCTTTCCCCTGAGGGTGTCTGACTCGGAGGGGATGGACCTGCCGTCACGCCGACCCCAGAACACGGAGACCAGGAAGCTCGCGGCGCGTCACAACCAGCGGCAGACCTGGGTGCTCGTCGCCCTGATCGGCCTCCTGCTGTTTCTGCTCTACTACCAGACCCATGAGACGGACTCGAGCTTCCCAACCGCGGTCCGGGCCACGGAGATCGAAGCGCCCTAGGCGCGCTCAACGAGCGTGGCGACTCCCTGACCGACTCCGACGCACAGCGTCGCGAGGCCTCGCTTGACGTCCCTTCGCTTCATGGCGTGCAGCAGCGTCACGAGGATCCGTGCGCCGCTCATACCGAGCGGGTGCCCCAGGGAGACAGCGCCCCCGTGGACGTTCACTCGCTCTTGATCGAGTCCGAGCTCGCGGATCACGGCCAGAGACTGGGAAGCGAAGGCCTCGTTGAGCTCCACGAGATCCAGATCGTCAACCGTCCAGCCGGCCTTGGCCAGCGCCTTGCGGGTCGCCGGGGCCGGTCCGATGCCCATCACCGTTGGATCCACGCCAGCGGTGCCCGTCGCCACCACGCGGCCCATGGGCGTGAGACCGAATCTCTCTACGGCCGCAGCGCTCGCCACCAGCAGACCAGCGGCCCCGTCATTGAGGGTCGACGAGTTGCCGGCGGTCACCGAACCATCCTTCCGGAAGGCCGCGCGCAGCTTCGCGAGGCGCTCCAGAGAGGTGTCGGAACGTGGGCCCTCATCACGATCGACGACGATGGGGTCTCGCTTGCGCTGCGGCACGCTGACCGGGAGCACCTCGTCGGCGAACGCGCCCGCCTCCCAGGCTTGAAGCGCTTTCTGGTGGCTACCCAGGGCGAACGCGTCCTGGTCCTCGCGGCTGATGCTGTACTGATCCACCAGGTTCTCCGCCGTGCAGCCCATGGCCTCCAGCGGGAAGATGGCCTCCATCTTTGGGTTGGGATAGCGCCAACCGAGGGCGGTGTCGTACGCCACGAGGTTGCCGGCGGTCGCCCGACCCGAGACGTTCTTTGGGACGGAGTAGGGCGCGCGCGACATGCTCTCGACGCCTCCGACCAGGAGCAGGTCGGCGTCGCCTGACCAGATGGCCCGGCTGGCCATGTTCACGGCCTCGAGGCTCGAGGCGCACAGGCGATTGACGGTCACGCCGGGCACCGACTGGGGTAGGCCCGCGAGGAGGGCGGCCATGCGCGCGATGTTTCGGTTGTCCTCGCCGGCCTGATTGGCGCAACCAGCGATCACATCATCGATCGCTGCGGCGTCGACGCCGCTGGTCTCAACGACCGCCTGGAAGACGTGGGCGAGGAGATCATCGGGTCGCACGGAAGAGAGTCCGCCGCCGAAGCGGCCGATCGGGGTGCGCAGGGGGCTGACCAGATAGGCGTCCTGGGTGTGGGTGCTCATCGTCTCCTCCTCTCGGCCTGAATTGGCGGATGGGGGGCGAACCTAGCCGGACGAGGGGGCCTGGTGTCAACCGGTCGCCCTCCAGACAGAAGTCTCGGGGGCAGCCGCGCGGAGCTCTCAGCCAGCGCTGGAGTCCGACTGAACGCTTGCCTTCACGGCATGGGACGGCTATTCGTGCCCCGCGACCGGCCCCTTTGGGCCGTTTCGGAACCGAGACTCAATCACCTAGGAGGCGTGCTGATGGCTCGCCTGACCACCCTCAAGATCCAAGCGATGAAGGACCAAGGCGAGCCCATCGCCATGGTCACCGCTTACGACGCGACCTTCGCATCGCTGATCGACGCAGCGGGCGCGGATCTCCTCCTCGTGGGGGACTCTCTGGGGATGGTGATCCAGGGGCACGACACCACCCTGACCGTCACCATGGACCAGATGGTCTATCACACTCAGATGGTGGCTCGAGGCAGCTCCAGAGCGCTGGTCGTCGCGGACATGCCGTTCATGTCCTACCAGGCCTCGGTGAGCGACGCGATGCGCAACGCCGGACGTCTGATCGCGCAGGGCGGAGCCCAGGCCGTGAAGCTTGAGGGCGGTGAGCGTGCGGTGCCCGCGATCGAGTCCATCGTGGCCTCGGGTATCCCGGTGATGGGCCACCTCGGCCTCACCCCTCAGTCGGTCCACGCCCTTGGGGGCTTCAAGGTTCAGGGACGAGGTGACGAGGCCGCAGAGGCCCTCGTGGAGGACGCCCGACGCCTGGAGGCGGCTGGCGCTTTCGCGATCGTTCTTGAGACCGTACCTGGACACGTGGCCCAGCGGGTCACAGAGGCCGTGAGCGTGCCCACGATCGGGATCGGGGCCGGAGTCGACTGCGGCGGCCAGGTCCTCGTCTGCTACGACCTCCTCGGTCTGACCAATGGGTTCACGCCGCGCTTCCTCAAGCGATACGAGGAGCTGGGACGAACCGTCCAGGGCGCCGCGACCGCGTTCGTCAGCGACGTGAAGTCCCGAGCGTTTCCAGGACCTGAGCACACCTTCGAGTAGCCCCTGTGGATGTACTCTCGGGAAAAGAGGAGATGCGCGCCTGGACTCGCGCGCGCCGCGCCCAGGGCGAGACCATCGCGTTTGTGCCGACCATGGGATACCTCCATGAGGGCCACCTTTCCCTGATTCGCGGCGCCCTGAGCCTCGCCGACCACGTGGTCGCTTCGATCTACGTGAACCCGAGCCAGTTTGCGCCCCATGAGGATTTCGAGACCTACCCTCGGGACACGGAGCGTGATTTGAGCGCGCTCGAGTCGCTGGGATGCAGCGCGGTGTTTGTGCCGGACACCCTCTATGGTCAGGGAGGCGCCCCCGCTCAGCGGGCGTGGATCGAGGTGTCGGAGCTCAGCGCTCCCCTGTGTGGGGCGAGCCGCCCTCATTTCTTTCGTGGGGTGGCCACGGTCGTCGCGAAGCTCTTTCACATCGTGGAGCCGGACACGGCCGTCTTTGGGGACAAGGACTTTCAGCAGCGTCGAGTCATCGAGCGCATGGTGGAGGACCTGGATCTTCCCGTTCGGATCGTCGGGCTCCCCATCGTCCGTGAGCCGGACGGTCTGGCGATGTCCTCGCGAAATGTCCGTCTGAGTTCCGAGGAGCGACTCAGGGCGCGCGCGGTTCCTCAAAGCTTGGAGCTGGCAGAACGACTGATCAGCGCAGGCGAGCTCGATGTAGACGCGGTCCGCAGGCAGGTCCGATCTCATATCGAATCTGCGGGCGGCGAGGTGGACTACGTCGCCATCGTGGACCCAGACTCCCTGCAGACCCCCGACCGGGTGAGCGGTCCGGTTCGAGTGGCCGTCGCGGCCACATTTGGGGGCGTTCGCCTGATCGACAATCGTCCTGTGGACCCGCGAGGCGCCTAAGCGCGGGCTACGGTGACGTGAAAGCCCGAGTGGCTTCGCAGGTTGATCACACCTGTGTCCAGCAGCAGATACTGGCCCTTGATTCCGAGGAGCTCGCCCTCGATCTCGGGGGTCTTATCCAACTTGAGGCTCACGAGGGGCTCAGGTGCTCCGCTCCAGGGGTAGGTGAAGCGCGCATGCTCCCGCTCCTCCGCTGGAAGCGGCGCGCCCAGACCCAGCTCTTCGAGGCGGCTCGC
>CALCNF010000342.1 GCA_937897815.1 uncultured Pseudomonadota bacterium
GAAGAGGCCAGCGATACGCTGGAGACCGCGTTCGTGCTCCCCCCGAACGAATAGGGGGGATCAGGCCGGGGCTGACGCCCCGAGGTGACAGCTCGACAGGGCGATCAGGTCGCTCAGGCTGTTGAGCACCATGCCGGTTCGGTTGAGCAGAGACCGCTCTTCCAGGAGCGCCTGGCGCTCGTCGGGCTCATCCATAGCCGCGGCGCCGAGCCGGTACACGAGTCGCTCGATGTCGCTGGTGTCCTGCAGCGCCTCGGTGAGGTCGCTCGCCGTGTTGCCCACGATCTGACTCAGGGTGTAGACGGCTTGAGAGAGCGCCTCAATGATCTGATGTCGGCCGCCGGCGAGGTCGGCGACGGTCGTCGTGTCGCGAAGGGGCTCGATACAGGCCAGGCGGTAGGGGCGGTCCGAGCTGCACTCCACGAGTCGAACGCGCGCGACGCCCTCGACGAGGATGAAGTAGTGGCTCCCGATCAGGGGCTCGCAGGTCACGACGCGGCCCAGAGTGGCGATGGCGTTCACGGGCGGGCGTCCGTGGTAGTCGCTCTTCCAGCCGGGGGCGAGCCGAGGGACGGCGATCCAGCGCTCCTCCTCAGGCATCTCCAGGAGATCCTCCACCATGCTGCGGTAGCGCGGCTCGAAGACCCGGTAGGGAGCCGGGACGCCCGGCATCAGCACGTGATCGGGCAGGGGAAAGAGCGCGACCTCAGCGGGCAGCGCGTGCACATCCAGCGAGACGTCGTGAGTCGAGTCCATGGTTCCTCCGGTGTCTTCTGGCTAGAGCCTAGGCGCGCACCGAGAACCTCGCCATTTTCTTACCGCACCCGGCCGGAGGGCTATGCCCGAGGGTCTGGGCGGCCGCGCGCACTCCACTGAAGCGGAATCTCCCCCGTCATCCAGGCGTTGTTTCAGCCGCGCGCCCGCGGTCTCCACCACCTCTACCCATGCGCGCGAGGAGCGTGATAGCCTTGGTGGCTCAAATCCCGGGGGATTCTTCATGACAAGACGCCGCGCGCCGCTCGCGCTCGCCGTGACGCTTGCGCTAACAGCCTGCCAGCCAGAACCCGCGCCTTCGACAGAGGCCAAGGGAGCCGAAGGGGAGAGCACGGAGGCGGCCGCGGCCGGTCCGCTTCTCCTGCCCATTGACGCCAAGATTGGCGACTTTGTCGCGCCTCCCGATCAGAGCGAGGTCGCCGCCAAGCGAACTCCCTGGGACAACTTCACGACGGCGGATCGGCTCGTGGTCAACCGCACGGATATGTCGCCAACGGACTCGTTGGAGAGCAAGTGGGTTCAGTACAAAGCCGATCCTGTGGGCTCCATGCTCAAAGACGGCAAGGTGAACTTCCAGCTCGTGAACTCCATGTATCGGGCGGACATCTTACGCTTTGAGGATCGAAAGAAGATCGTCGGCCAGATGCAGGAGGCGGTGGCGGCCGCC
>CALCNF010000343.1 GCA_937897815.1 uncultured Pseudomonadota bacterium
CCAGGTGTCCGTCGCAGCGCTTGCACCGAATCTCCACCCGCATCCCATCGGGGTCGGGCAGCTCCGCCACTGAACCAGGCAGGTGGCCATCGAAGCTCGGCCACCCCGAGCGGGAGTCGAACTTGGTGTCCGAGTCGAAGAGTGGGGAGCCGCAGCGCGCACAGGTGTAGGTGCCCGTGGCTTTGTGCTTGAGCCACTTCCCGGAGAAGGCGCGCTCGGTTCCGCAGTCCTCGATGATCCGCTTTACGTCGGGATCCAACTTCTTCCAGGAGGTGCTCTTCGGCGGCTTCCTGTCAGCTGCCGTCGCGGGGTCCCCCTCGATGTTGCCCAGGCTATACAAGCCCGCCAGCGTCACCGCGAACATCCCGAAGAACATCTGAAGCATCCGGGTGTTGAATCGTTCGTCCGTGTTCATATGAGCCTTGTCCAGGGTTCTCCCACCCGCTCGCGTCCCACCAAAGCACACAGATGACCATGAGGTACAACACCGGGCCCCGGGAATCATTCCTATGCGGTCACCGTTGGCCTAGCGATCCCAAACCACTCAGAGGTCGAGCGCGCCCTGGGGGAGACCCATGACACGCATATCCCCGTGCCCGTTTACCCTGGCTTTGCTGCTCGCAGTCCTCACCTCAGGCTGCGCCACGTTTTCGAGCCCCCGGCCCACTACGGACCTCCCCCAGACCTTTGTGATTCAGATGGAGAGTGGCACCTGGCAGCTCACCCACAGCACCGACTCCGCTTTCGTGGTCCACAGCGACTCGGGAGCGATACGCAATCTGTATGGCGCGGACGATCCATCGGACTACCAGGAGCCAGGTGAGTACTACGGCTTTGCCGCTCGGCTGATCTCCGTCGTGGGCCCCCACATCACCTACGAGGTTCGAGAGGGAGGCTACTCCTCGGGCGCCGCCCACGGATTCGCTGCCCACCACTTCGTGACGGTGGATCTTCGCCTCGAAGAACGGGTCCTCGACGGGCGAAGGAGGCGCCGAGGCGTGCCCCTCGACTGGCTGATGCATGAAGGAGTGGACTGCGCGCGAGAGCTGCTTCGCCAGCCCGCCGACCAGCAGATCCGCGCCTTCTGCGAGGGCCCGCAGCCAGAGCGCATCATCGAAGAGGCGCTCGCCCGTGATCCGTGGTTCTCAGGTCTCCGGGAGGACGACTCGATGTGCACCTACAACCACGACATGGTCATGGGAACGAGCTACGGGTTTGAGCGGGTTGAACCGGGGTACGTCACCGTGCTCCTGGGTCTCGGACATGGATGCGAGGTCAACCGAGGTGCGTTCCACCAGGTGCGCCTTCGGCTGCCCACGCCCTCGCGACTCGAGCGGGACCTGGCGATCGCCGCGGAGCGAGGAACTCTGGCCCAGGATCTGAGGCCCAAGAATGATTGGGCTGACGGCCAGTAACGAACTCCGGTGCGAAGACACTGTTTACACGGATGACAGGTGACCGGGACCGTTGTAGAGGTCTCCCGTGAACGACGACTACGAGTCCATTGAGAAGCCGAGTCTGCGGGGTGTTTCCCACGTCTGGGCGTTCTTCGTCTCCCTGTTCAGCGGCGCTGCTCTCGTGATGCTCGCCAGGGATGAAGACGCCGCGCTCGTCGCCCTCGTCTACGCTCTGAGCGTCTCGGCGCTCCTGGGCGTAAGCGGGCTCTACCATCGGGTGGACTGGAGCCCCCGGGCGCGGGCCTGGATGCGACGCCTCGACCACACGATGATCTTCGTGCTCATCGCGGGGTCCTACACCCCCATCGCTATCTACGCCCTCGACCCGGGATCGCGGACATGGGTCCTGGCCACGGTCTGGGGCGCGGTCGGCGCCTGCTTTGCCGTGAACCTGGGCCTGCAAAACGCCCCGCCCTGGTTTCACGCGCTCTTGAGCGTCGCGGGCGGCTTCGCGGGCGCCGCGACCTTCCCGGAGATCGTTCGGAACGCCGGCTGGGGGTGCATGACGCTGCTCATCATCGGCGGCGTCTTCTACGTGGGCGGCGCGGCCTGCTACGCGCTGAAGCGGCCCAACCCGGTGCCGGGCACCTTTGGATACCACGAGGTGTTTCACGCCCTCGTCATCCTGGCGGCCGCAACTCACTACGCCGCCATCGCCCACGTGCTTCCGCTCATCGGGTAGGTCACAAAGCTCGAAGGACAGTTCTCCGTCGGAGACTGGACCTCACGCCCGCTGTCGTGCCAAACGATAGGGCGAAGGGTTTTATCGTGGAGGTCACGAAACATGCGCGCGCTCATCGGAACACTCATCCTCGCTGCGACGATCACCGGCTGCTCCGGTGACGACGACGGGTCCACAGCAGGGCAGCCCGCGGCGGCGCCCGACTCGATCGCGGACACGTCCACGACGGAGCCGCCGGTCGCGGATCCCAATACGCCGAGCCTCGAGCCACCGGCCGAGGACGAGGGGTTCCAGCTCGCCATGGACGTGGTGGCGCCCGCGGGCACCGAGATCTGGGTGTGTGAGGTCTATCCCATGCCGCTGAAGGGCGGAGCGAACATCAACCGTGTGAAGATGCAGCAGACCCCGGGGACCCATCACCTGACCCTCTCGACGCTCGGCCTCCTCGGCGGAGGTGGACTGGAGTACGGGCGCTACGACTGCAACGACCTCTATGGCGACGAGAGTCTCATGGAGAACCAGGTGATGTTCTACGGAAACCAGGGAGACGCGGAGCACGAGATGATCCTGCCGGAGGGCATCGCCGCGACCTTCCCCGGGCAGCTCGACATCATCCACGAGGTCCACTACGTGAACGCGACGCTGGAGGACGTGAACGTCTTCTCCAGGGTCAACGCCTACCTGATGCCCCCCGAGGAGTTCGTGGAGGGCATCTGGGGAGGACAGGTTCGAGACGAGTTCATCGAGATTCCAGCCGCCTCCGAGCACACGGAGTGGACCCGCTGCGTCATGAATCGTGACGTGGATGTCCTCTTCCTGGCCTCCCACATGCACGGCCGAGGGAAGCTCTTCACCATCGCTCCCTTCGACGGAGAGACGGTGGGAGAGATCCTGTACGAGAACGATGACTGGCACGTGCCCAAGATCACCCAGTACATCGAACCCCTGACCGTACCCAAGGGAGAGGGGTTTGAGTGGGCGTGCACCTGGAAGAACAACGACGACTACCCCGTGAGCTATGGCGCTGAGTCGACGGACGAGATGTGCAACCTGTCGGTCGTGTTCACTCCCTTCGATACGACAGCGCTCTGCGAGGTCGTGGAGAGCAGTGACGGCGTACTCTGGGCACCCTGACGCGCGGCGCTCTCGCGCAGGAACAATGGCGAGCGAAAACCCTTCCGTGACTCGACTGCCCTGGCGCGCTACCCTGCAAGGGTAGTGAACAGGGGGAACACATGATCCGTGTGATCATTATGGCGCTTTCGGCGCTGCTTTGGCTCGGGTGTGAGGCCGTCGAGGAGCGCGATGACCTGGCGGCGGGAGCCGGCGGAGATTCGACGCAGTTCAACGGGACCATCGGTGGCCCAAGCTGGGCGTGGCCCGAGAACCCTCAGGACTTCGCTTCCGAGCTGGACAAGTCTGTTCTCACGGAGCTGAGTCGGCTTCCCCTGGTAGGCGAAGCGAGCTCTGGAGCCTGGTCCGCCCTCCCCTGGTCTGGCCTCCAGGACAGCACAAACGCACGTTGGCTCGACGGTGAGCTCAGCCCCATGCAGAAGTATGACGCGGCCTACAACGAATGGGGCAACACGAAGAACTTTATGGAGTTGAAGGCCTTCAACCCCGAGCGGTGTGATCTTGAGCCCCACGACGCCGATTACTACAAGCTCCTTGGGCCGGCCGCCGAGTGGATGAGCCGCCATCGGGGCAACTGGGCCGCCCATGACAGCGTCGACAGTGACGGCGACAAGGCTGTCGACGAGTGCGACGACCTGGACGGTGTGGATCAGCAACGTGACCTTCAGCACGCGTGGGCCGCCGCGACGATGGTGGAGCGGGAGCCGGTGCTGCCGGTCACGGTGGGCGATGTGACCTTCTGGCCGTCGGACATCAAAGCGCTGCTGCTGACCGTCTACGACAACGCCACCTCATTTATCCTTAACGGGACCTGCCGCGCCGCCATCATCGACCGCGCAGGGAACGGAGACCTCTCTCTCAAGGGATGCGAGGGGACGGATGCGGGCGACTTCCACATCTTGCTGACCAACTTCGTCGGGCGCTTTCAGGTCGTAATCGCCATGGAGGTCGCCGACGGAGAGACGACCACACCGAGACCCATCGACAGCTATCTGATCGACGTTCAGCGCCAGATTACGAGCGACGAGGCGCTCGCGCTGCTGGGACTGGAGGCGAGCGAGGATGGTGCGTATGCGCCCAACCCGGACGCGCGAGGCTGGCGTGAGATCAACCTGACGTCTCACGGCCGAAAGCCCGCCGCGG
>CALCNF010000344.1 GCA_937897815.1 uncultured Pseudomonadota bacterium
CAGGTGGACCGGCAAGCGCGGCTTCGCCATGGCGCCCAGCCACCACCACTTCGAGAAGAAGGGCTGGCCCGAGTCTCGAATCACCGTCCGCTTCTGGATCATCAGCGTGATGCTCGCGCTGGTGGCTCTCGCCTCCATCAAGGTTCGCTAACCGATTATGTCCACCGCCGCCGAGTCCTATTCACCCGATCTGAGCCACGAGCTCCGTCGCATTGAGTCCTGGGATACCGGGCTCGTCATGGCGACGGTCATGCTCCTGGGCATCGGATCTGTGATGGTCTACTCGGCGACCATCAATCCGGACACCCTCAACCACAGCAATGGCGAGCTCACCCTGCGCAAGCACCTGCTCCACGTGGGGATTGGGATCGGGGCCATGGTGGGCGCTATGGCCATCCCCTACCGAGCGTGGAAGCGACTGGTCTACCCAGCGCTGTTGTTGGTGACCTTCCTGCTGCTGCTCGTGACCTTCTTCGGCACGACCGCTGGTAACGCGCGACGCTGGCTGTCGTTCCCGGGCTTCAACGTGCAGCCCGCGGAGATGGCCAAGCTCGCCTTTGTGATCTTCTTGGCCTACTCCCTGGACAAGAAGGGGGAGCGCATTCGCTCGTTCGCCGTGGCCTTCATCCCCCACCTGAGCGTGTGCGGCCTGCTGATCATGCTCTGCCTGACCCAGCCCGACTTTGGTACGAGCCTCATCCTCGTGATGCTGATGTTCGCCATGCTCTTCGTGGCGGGGACTCGACTCTCCTACATCAGCCTCTTCGTCTGCGTCGGAGGCTTCCTGGTGTTCCAGGCCATCGCCTCCAACAGCATGCGTCTAGGCCGCGTGATGATGTGGCTCGATCCCTGGGGACACCGCTCCGACGGCGGTTATCAGATGGTGAACTCCTTGATCGCCATCGGCTCGGGTGGGCTCACAGGCCAGAGCCTCGGCTTCGGTGGGCAGACCCTCACGGGCTACCTCCCAGAGGGCCACACGGACTTCATCCTGGCGGTCCTCGCCGAGCAGCTCGGCTTCATGGGCGTGCTCGTGGTCATCACCCTGTTCGGCCTCCTCCTCTCCCGCGGGATCAGCACGGCGGTGAACGCCCGGGATGACTTCGGTCGCTTCCTGGCCTTCGGCATCACCCTGCTGTTGGGTCTGCAAGCGGTGATCAACATGCTCGTGGCGGTCGCCCTGATCCCCACCAAGGGCCTCACCTTGCCCTTCGTGAGCTACGGAGGCAGCTCCATGCTCGTCTCCTGCTTCGCGGTCGGCATCCTCCTCTCCATCAGTCGAGACACCCGTAAGGGCTGGGTCGAGCAGCTCGCTGGCGTCCAGGGCCAGGATGAGGCTTCCAGCGACAAGGAACCGGAGGTGAGCGCATGATTGAGCGCGCGGTCATCGCCGGAGGAAAGACCGGCGGACACCTCTATCCAGGCGTCGCGGTGGCGGAGGAGATCCTCGCCCGAAACCCCGATGCCACCATCACGTTCATCGGAACCGAGGACGGCATCGAGAGCCGAGTGCTCCCGCCCCTTGGCTACCAGCTGGAGACCATCACGGTCTCTCGGCTCAAGGGCGGAGGCGTCCTCGATCGCATCCTCGGCCTGCTCCGCGTGCCGCTCGCGATGATGCAGTCCTGGCGTCTGCTCCGCGCCCTTCGCCCCCAGGTCGTGCTCGGCGTGGGCGGCTATGCGTCAGGTCCCGCGCTCCTGGCCGCATGGTTCGCGCGATATCCCACCGCCATCCAGGAGCAGAACGCCCAACCCGGGCTCACCAATCGAATCCTCGGGCGCTTCGTTCGCGCCGTCTATGTAGGCTTTGAGACCGCCGGGCGCCACTTCCAGAAAGGAGAGGTCGTCTTCACGGGCAACCCCATCCGACGCGCCCTCGTGAAGGCGCTCACTGGCGGTGACGACCGTGAGACGGGCGAAGAGAACGCCCTCTCCGTCCTGATCTTCGGTGGGAGCCAGGGCGCGCGCTTCCTCAACGAGAACGTCCCCGAGGCCCTGGCGGCGTTTCAAGCCAGCCACCCCCATGTGCACCTGAAGGTGACCCATCAGACCGGCCTCCACGACGAGGAGCTGGTGAGGGAGCGCTATCTCGCGAGCCCCATCGCTGAGGCTGTGGAGGTCGTTCCGTTCATCCACGACATGCCGTCCGCCTACGCCGCCTCCGATCTGGCCATCTGCCGCGCGGGCGCCCTGACGGTCGCCGAGGTGACCGCGGTCGGGCTCCCTTGCTTGTTCGTTCCGTTCCCCTTCGCCGCGGACAACCACCAGGAAGCCAACGCACTGGTCATGGTCAACGGGGATGCGGGCACGATGGTCCGCCAATCCGAGTGGGCCCAAGAGCAGGTCGCGACCTGGCTCGGGGAGCTCGCCCAGGACCCACAGCGACGTCTGGACCTCTCACGACGGGCGCGCGCCCTGGCGCGCCCAGAGGCCGCCCGCGACCTCGTCGACCATCTGGAGGTGTTGGCCGCATGACCTTCGACCTCCCAGCCATCCTCACCCCCATCGACGGCCTCGACGTTCGTTATGACGAGCCCATGGCCCCGCGAACGACCTACAAGGTCGGCGGCACCGCCGCCGCCTTCGTCGAGGCACGGGATGAGGGCGCGCTCCGGGAGCTGCTCCAGGCCCTGGATCGGGGAGGTGTTCCCTCCATCGTGATGGGCAACGGCTCCAACGTCCTCTTCGCGGACGCGGGCTTCTCCGGCGTGGTGATTCACCTCGGTCAGGGCTTTAGCGGTGTGAGTTGTGTCCGGGATGTGCACGGCCCCGGACACCACCGCCTTGAGATCGGAGGCGCGGTCTCCATCACCAAGCTCCTGCGCGCCACAAAGGAGCTGGAGATCGCCGGCGTGGAGTTCCTGGGAGGTGTCCCAGGGACCATCGGCGGCGCGATCCGAATGAACGCGGGTACGGTGATGGGCGAGGTGAAGGACAGCCTCGAGTCGGCTCGAATCGTCACGCCCGACGGCGAGGCCCGATGGATGACGGTCGATGAGCTGAGCCTCAGCTACCGCCGCAGCGAGCTCCCGCGCGGTTCCGTGGTCGTAGCCGCCCGCTTCCAGGCGCGCGACGCAGATCCGGAGATGCGTGACCGGTTGGCGGAGGTCCTGGCGTATCGCAAGTCCACACAGCCCTTGCAGTATCCGAGCTGCGGCTCAGTCTTCGCCAACCCCGAGGGAGACCACGCAGGCCGTCTCATCGAGGCCAGTGGACTCAAGGGACATCGAATCGGTGACGCGCAGGTCTCTGAGATGCACGCGAACTGGATCATCAACCTGGGCGAGGCTACCGCCAGCCACGTTCGTGACCTCATCGATCTATGCGTCCGCGTGGTCGACGAGCGACACGGCGTCCGCCTTCGCCACGAGGTGAAGCTCCTGGGTGACTGGAATGGGGGGGCCTCATGAATCGGCACAACTCCCCCAAGCGCCGGCGATTCTCGCTTCGCTCCTGGATCCCCTCGATCCGCCTGCCCTCCTTCCGACGTAAGGCAAACGAGCCTCGCGCCGAGACACCCAAGAACATCCCGAAAGCCCCTCGAGCGGAGGAGGAGAGCCGGCCACCGAAGCGGGGCCTGCGGGAGCACCCTGCCCTGATCCTCGCCTCCTGGCTGATCCCCGTAGCGGGCGCCTTGACCGCCTTCGCCTCGCCCTTCCTGGGAGTTCGCGTCCACGACTACATCATGGAGACCGGCCACTTCTTCGTGCGCGAGGTCCATGTAGAAGGTCTGGAGCGCCTCGAGGAGAGTCATGTCCTCGGCGCGGCTCAGATCCAGGCGGGTACCCACGTGCTGGCCACCGACCTCGACGCCATGGAGGAGCGCCTGGAGGATGAGCCCTGGATCGCGCGGGCCCAGGTCAGTCGGCAGCTGCCCGATCGCCTCTCGGTCCTCATCACCGAGCACCACGCCGTCGCCTACGTCGCCCTGCACGAGCTGATGCTCGTGGGAGCTGACGGCGAACCGTTCGCTGTACCAGGTCCCGGCGATGATCTGACGCTGCCCATCGTGAGCGGCATCGCGGCAGAGAGCTTCCTGCACCCGTCGATGGCCGCCGTGGCCAGAGCCGACATTCGCGCCGCCGTGAACCTCGTTCGTCTCTACGACAGCATGGGCTTTACGAATCGCTGGCCCGTGGGAGAGGTCCGCGTCGAGTCCGGGAGGAAGCTCACGCTGATCCTCAGCGGCATCGGCACCGAGGTGTCCCTGGGTACCGGACCGTACCGACAGAAGCTGTACCGTCTGGAGTGGGTCCTTGAGGTGCTCCACAGTCGAGAGAAGACGGCCGACTACATTCTCCTCGACGGAACAGGACCCACCCTGAACGGACGCGACGACGGGCGGGTGATCCTCCGCGCCGACCTGGCCCCCAACGCCGAGGCGGCGGCCGACGCCGCGAGTCGACGAGCCGCCGAGGCGACCAGCCTCGACGATGGCCGAGACATCATCGAGCTGGCGCCTAATCCCGACTGGGGATTCAGCCATGAACCCAAGGCCACTCCTGATCCCGTCCTGCCCGCGTGGCCAGGCGCCGAGCAGGGAATGGAGGAGAGCACACCATGAAGAAAAATAAGGTCCTCAATCGCCTCCTCGATGGGAGGCCGAGCGTCACCCAACGACGGCTCTTTTTTGGAGCCGCCCGCCGAGGCGACGTGACCGTCATCAGCCGCCCGGGTGAGACCTGGGATCCCAAATCCAATTCGTCCGACCGCAGGCGAGATCAAAACGAAGATGAGCCCGAGAAGGCCACCTCAGCCCTCCCGAAAGAACAAGGAGAACCCTCATGACAAGAAACTCGGAGATCTACGCAGGCGTCGACCTGGGTTCGAGCAAGATCGCCGCCGTGATCATCGAAGTCGACGACGATCGCCGTGACATCATCGGTGTCTCGATGGTGCCCACTCAGGGCGGGATTCGCGCCGGCCAGGTCGTCGCGATCGACAAGACGATCGAGGGTATCCAGACCGCCGTCGAGGAGGCGTCACGCATGGCGGACTGCCACATCTCGAGTGTGCGGTTGGCGGTGAGCGGTCCTGGAACCATGGGGTTCAACTCCGACGGCACCGTCGCCGTGCGAGGGGGCCGCGTGAGCGGCGACCACGTGGCCCGTGTCCTGGAGACGGCGAGCGCGGTGAAGCTTCCGGCCGACCGCCAGCTCCTGCACACCCTGCCCCAGGAGTATGTGATCGATGGCCATGAGGGCATCCGCACCCCTGTGGGCATGAGCGGAGTTCGTCTGGAGGCACGCGTCCACGCCGTGACCTGCCATCGACCGTCTCTATCGAACGCGATGGAGTGCTGCGCGAACGCTCGACTGGACGTGAACTCTACGGTGTTCTCGGGCCTGGCCTCATCGGTCGCGGTCCTCTCGCAAGAGGAGCGAGAGTTGGGCGTCGTGCTCGTCGATGTGGGCGGTGGAACCACCGATATCGCGGTCTGGTTCGACAACGCCCTGGTCCACACCGTCTCCTTCGAGTGGGGTGGCGATGAGCTGACGCGCCAGATCTCTAAGGGTCTTCGAACCCCGAGCGAGTCTGCCGAGAAGATCAAGCGCCGCTACGGTTGCGCCATGGCGTCCATGGTGACGGATGGCGAGACGATGGAGGTGCCCGGGGTGGGCGGGCGAGAGCCACAGGTTCGCCAGCGACACCTCCTATGCGAGATCCTGGAGCCCCTGCTTGAGGACTTCTTCGCCCGCGTCGCTCAGGAGATCGACGTGGCGGGCTGCCGCGAGCAGTTGGCCGCCGGAGTGGTGCTCACGGGCGGCACCTCGAACCTGGAGGGCATCGCCGATCTCGGCATGGATGTCCTCATCGGGATGCCCGTTCGAATCGGTCGACCCGGTCAGGCTTCCGGCTCGGAGAGCATGCTCGGCGGCCTGCACGACGTGGTCGCCGATCCGGCCTACGCCACGGCGACCGGGCTCTGTCTCGACAGCTTTGAGACGGCGGGCGTCGAGAAGAGCACCAAGCGGCGGGACACTCCCGCTTGGTGGAAGAAGCTGCGACCCACCATTGAGTCCTGGTTCTGACACACGACAGACACACTCTGACCCGGTCGATGGGCGGCGGGCGAAGAGACGCAGAGGGCGGCCAATGGTGCCGCGACATGACGCCCATCGACTGAGTTTTCAATCACGTTTTTCTTTTTCCCGGCGCTCGCGCCGGTTCCACAACAATTTGACGACACCATCAAGGTCGGGGAGGCCACATCATGGGGGACAACAGCCCATTCAGTTTCGCGCTCGAGGACGACGCGATGTACGAGAACGCCAACATCAAGGTTGTTGGCGTAGGCGGCGCTGGTAACAACGCCATCAACAACATGGTCCGCAACAGCCTGTTCGGCGTGAACTTCATCGCGGTGAACACGGACCAGCAGGCGCTAGCCGAGAACGAGGCCGGTACGACCATCCGTATCGGTGGCCAGAGCACCGGTGGCCTGGGCGCCGGCGCCAATCCGGAGAAGGGCTACCACGCGGCCATGGAGAACCGCACCGAGATCGCGGCCTCTCTTGAGGGAGCCGACATGGTCTTCGTCACCGCCGGCCTCGGCGGCGGAACGGGTACGGGAGCTGCGCCAGTAGTCGCGGAGATCGCCCGGGAGGCCGGCGCGCTCACCGTGGGCGTGGTCACCAAGCCCTTCGAGTTCGAGGGTCGACCGCGCGGTCGAAACGCCATGCAGGGCCTGGAGGTCCTTCGTGAGCGCGTCGACACGCTGATCGTGATCCCGAACGAGAAGCTTCTCGGTCTCGCCAACGCGGATCTCACCCTGATGGACGCCTTCAAGGAGGCGGACAGCGTTCTGTTCAACGCCGTGAAGGGCATCAGCGATCTCATCACGAACCCGGGCTTGATCAACGTGGACTTCAATGATGTCCGCACGATCATGTCCAACCGTGGCTTGGCCCTCATGGGCACAGGCGCCGGTACGGGTAAGGACCGAGCGGTGAGCGCCGCGCGTCAGGCCATCTCCAGCCCGCTCCTCGAGGACACGTCCATCGACGGCGCGTGCGCGATCCTGATCAACATCACTGGCGGAACGGATCTCACCCTGAAGGAGACCCAGGAGGCTTCGAGCTACGTGGTCGACGCAGCTCACCCTGAGGCCAACGTGATCTGGGGAACGGCCATCGACGCCACGCTCCAGGATGAGGTGCGCATCACCGTGGTCGCCACCGGCTTCGACCAGCCTGAGCAAGGGCTGTCCGAGAAGCAGATGACGGCCGTGGAGCCCGTGCAGACCCAGGCGGCTCCTCCAGTGCCGCCTCCGCTCACACCGGTCCCAGCGATGGAGCCGGCCTACGTGAGCGTGGCCGCACAGCAGCCAGCGCACGCCCAGATGGTCGAGAGCGTCGAGGCGGCGCCCAAGGCCAAGCCGTGGCAGGGCGGGGGACGCAGCCTGAGCGACGTGCTCAGCGCGACCCATGATGAGAACGGACCGTTCGTGAACCCCGCGGACAGCGAGTACGGGCCCCAGGGCTATTCCCGAAACGGGAACAACTAGGGGCCTTCGGGGGTGAGACGCGTGAGGCGTGTCATCCCAACCATGCGTGCCAACGGTCGCGTTCTGCCTCCAGGGAGGGAGTGGGGCGGAACGCGACCGGCACGCTCCGAAGCTTGACCCGCGCGGCGAACGCTGCCTAGTGTTCGCC